>CAYGUI010000053.1:0-8492 GCA_964353115.1 uncultured Gammaproteobacteria bacterium | reverse complement strand
ATCTACAGGTTTGCTGCACGATCCGAAAAGTATAGAAATAACTGCAAATAAATATATTACAGAAATTAAGAAAATTCCAAATTTAGATGATATAAATAAATTATTTATTGCCTTTTTTGAAATACAATTATCACCAGTAATTTTAGATAGAATAAGCAATACAAAATTTTTGCCACAAGGATTGTTAGTTTTTTTAAATATTTTACAAAAAAAAATAGCTCCAAGAGACGGGGTTCTTAAATTTTTGCCAGATTTTGGTAAGGATATAAGAGAAAATTTAGCTGATCTTTATTCCGGAATTAGATCACAGATTGAGCAAAATGATATTTTTCCAGTATTTGCTAGCTTGCAAGAATTTATTCATAGACACGGAGGGCGTCCAGAAATTACCGAAGCTATTTCTAACTCTATGAAAGATTATGAGTCTTTTTTTAGGCAAATTATTATGTCTGACACTAAGATTTCAAAAACATTTATTGAATATTTATTAACAAATGGCTTGAGAATTTTAGACTTTTTTTTTGTAATAAATCCTAATTTTACTGAACAAGAATTTTTTGAACTGATTAGTTCGCATGTCAGAGAAATAAATTTCACTCCTTTCCATTTAAGTAGATTGCAGCCTAAAATTGCTAAATATGAGAAAGTGAATGCTCAATTTTCTATAAAAAATATTATTGATGGGTTATTTACTTGTGGAAAACAAGATCAATATTTTATTAATTTTAGTGAATTAGATCAGAGTTTAAAAAAATTATCTCATATAGCAAAACACTTAGATGCTTCTGATATGAGAAATTTTTTAGCAAAATTAGAAATAAGCTTTGATTATTATCATCGAGAATCAAGTAGATTATTGTTTGCATATTCTGAAACACCTAGAAGTAGTATTGATAAAATAAAATCCGTTTTGCATTTTACTAATTTATCTTTTATTACTGATTTATATTCTTTTCCAGATAGTTCAAATTTTAAAATCTTTATCAATAAAGTTTTAAAAGATACTGTTAATAATATTGTTGCAATAAGTTATTTGGAAAATAATCTTGATATTTTAGATAATTATTTATCTTTAGTGGAAAATTTTACTGATGATAATACTAAAGAATATATTTCACGAATAATCTTATCTTATAAAGATATATTTTTAGATAATTTACTTAAAAACTATCCTGGAATTACTAAATTTATAGTAAGAGAGCATGGTGAGCGTTTATCTTTTATTATTTCTAACGAAGAGGAATATATAAGTTTATTAAAAAAAGTATTGTATGATTTTTTTAATAATGGTGTAAGTATTTCGGATGATATTAAAATTAATTCTGTTCAAGCTGTTTTAATAGTTGTTGAAATTATAAATACTAATATTGATAATCCAGATAATTTTATTAATTTGCAAAATTTTTTATCACAAAATATTATTGCAAATTTATTGCGTGAAAACGGTGCAATAGTTAAGAAATTAGGGTTAGTAAAAGTTCATACAAAACAATTAGATGAATTATTTAAATTAGTAATATTACGCAATATTTTTACAAATGATGATTCATTTAATTTATGTAGTAAAAATTTTATTTCTTCATATAATTCATTGCAAAATGGTGGTGATGGATGTGCACATAAAGAAATTATTTTAAATATAGTTGAAGAGAATAAGAATGAATTAACTAAAGACAATATTTTACACTTACTTTTTTCTCATGAAGTTAGAGAGGATAAAGTACTTTATGGAAAAATTATCTCAACTCTGGGAAATAGTAAAAACTTAAAGGATATAAAGTTATCTTCTGAAAAATTATCTTCTATTATTAATGTAAACAATATTATTTTATCTAAAATTTTTGATGGTAATAATTTATCTATACTTATAAGAGGTAATTTATCGCAGTTTAGTCCCGTAAAAATTGGAATTATAAATAAGGTTTTAGTATTTTTAGAAAAAGATATACATTCTTTAATTTATAGCGATATATTATCTCGCGCTAATAATCCATTATGTGATGAATATTTGATTAATAATACTTTTAGTATTTTTTCTGCTATTGATTTTTTATCAAAATTTTCTGCCGATATTACTTCTGGAACTTCGCAAAAAATTATAAATTTTTCTGATAGCTTAATATCCCAATTAATAAGCCATATTAATTTTTTATTAAAATTTCATAGCAATAATAGTGTTAAAACTTTTTTATCTGAAATATTTGATGATATTAATAAATATATTTTGCATGTATCTCAAATAGTAGCTTTTCGTGGAGAAGGAAAAGAGCAGGCTTTAAATAATTTAAAATTATTGGTAGAAGAATTCCCTGTTAATTATGAAAATAGAAACAAGCTTATAGAATTATGTGATTTAAAAATTGAAGAAGAAAAAAAGCTTGATAAAGATAAGATACTGTTTAAAGGTCAAGAAATCTTCTTATCTTTTATTTCATCAAAAAATTACCTATCTTTGGCTCATTCCGAAGGTAGTGAATTAGTTTCTCAGTTTTTTAATTTACAATTTTTAGTAAATCTTCGCAGTTTAAGTGATGGCTCGGTTATAGATTTATTTTGTAGAAAAATATTGGCGTATAAGAGATATGGTTTATCTCAAGGCCTTTTTTCCTTAGCTTATAATTTTTTAAGTATAGGAAATCCAGAGAATTATAAAATTGATAATTTATTGCGAGAGTATGAGTTTAAGATAGATAATAATATTTTTGATGACTTATCAGTATATTTACCTCTATCGCATATAGTTCCTGAAAAAAATCCCTCCATTATTTTAATACTGATTAATTTAATCATTAATAATTCTGCATCTCGAGAAAATGATGAAAAAATTAGGGCGTTAATATTTTTATTGCACAAGTATATTCCTGCTGATGTTCTGGCAGATCTTGGTATATCAAAAGAAAAATCAGATCAGGTTATTGCTGTTATTGAGAAAATATATACTGTAGGTAATGCAAATTCTAGTGATGCCTTGTGGTTTATAGAACATATTAATAAGGGGCATATTTCTCGTACTTCTCGACGAGGCTCTGAAATAGTAAAAAGAAACGGTACAGATTCTAAAGATTTATTAAATATATATAGGATATGTGATTTTATAAAAACAGAAGAATTAGCTGGTTACGATTTTAGGTTAATTTTAATGGGATTATCTGATCTAAGAAATATTTTATTATTAGATGAAGCTAGTATTTTTTCAGACGAAAAAATTATGAATTTATTTTTTGAAAAAGCAGCGCAGCTAGTGGAGTTAAATAATAAAATTAATGAGAGAAAGTTTTCTATTACAGTTCAGGAGTATTTTTTATATAAGGTAACATTTTTATTTGTCTATAGCATATTTAAGTATTATGACGGTGAATGTATTGGTCCTGAGGCTTTATTTGAAAAATTATCAATAAATTTTGATTTATTGAAAATAATTTTTGTTAAAAATAAGTTGCTATCAAATATTAATTTTGTTGATATTACGAGTTTTCAAATAATAGACGGGGAAAGTAATTCAGATTTAAGCAAAAAGTTTAACTTCTTAATGTTTTATCTGGGAGAGGATTATAGAAAAATTTTGCAGCATCGCTTAAGAAATTTATATGTAAATTTCTTTTTAAAGAAAGTTATTAGTAAAGACAATATAATAATTGATATTAGTACTATTAATTTTATTAAAATTATAAGTAATTTTATTGGGCCTGATGTTAATAAGTCATTAATTGAGTATTCAAAAGAAGATGTTTTATATTATTTAGCAAATTCTTATCCTCCCAAATTAGAATTCATTGATATGGTTGTTTTTTTGTTTAATAAATCTATGATGATAGTTGGAGAGAATATTTTTTCTATATACGATATTAAAAAATCATTGCGCGCTCATGGCAGCTTAGATAGTTTAGTAACGGGATGTTATTTTTTAGATGAGAGTCATGACTCAGACTTGAAATTTTTATGCGATTTTGCTGAAGAAAATATTTCAGATGATCCCGAAAAAATTAGATCTAAAAAATTATTAAAAATTACTCAATATTTATATCATTTATTAATTTCAATAATTAACTCTGATTTTAAAACATTTAAATTTCCAGCTATTGTTGATTATTTAGGAGAATTTCGTAATGAGGCTATATTTTTAGCTAAAATATTATCTGTATATAAAGAAGGGTTATCTCTTAAACAAATAAGAAAAAAAGTAATATTAGAAATGCTAAATGAAGAACTTTATCTTGATAATGCTGTTTATTTTATTGAATTAATCGGGAAAAGTTGCGAAAGAGATAAGACTGAATATGATGTTGAATTTGCTAAACAATTATTTCATAAATTAAATGAAAAATCAGAAAGGATTATTGAGAATGGAGATGGGGATATATCTTTATTTTGTAATTTAATGCGTTGTGACGGAATACATATATTGGCTAGACAATATCCAAAAGATGAAAATGATAGTGATATTAATAATTTTTTAGAAAATTTGCCAAATATAGCTAATTATGCACCTCAAATAGAAAAATTTAGAAAAAAATTATCATCCTATACTTTATATTCTGAATCATTGTTAGATTGTTTAGAGATGAATCAAGATGATTTAAAGAGATTAAAATCTATCGCCCAATATATTGCAAAAGAAGATCCATCAATAAAATCCAAATATCTCTATTGGAAAAAAATAATTACACAGTGTGTAGATCAATATTGTCTTAATGCATGTAGTTTAATGGAAAATGATAAAAATTTTGATCCGTCTTTTATATTAAATGATGTGCAGTTTTTAGGTGAAATTAAACAAAGTGATAAGCAGTTATCATTGTTGCGTATTGTAAAGGCAAAGTATTTCTATTGCCAAATTTATAATATGTTTACCTCAATGTTATATAAAATTAATATAGGAAATGGTTCTTTTATAGAAGATATAAATAAAATTTTATCTTTTTTATCAGAGGAAACAGTTGATTACATTATTAAATATGCAGATTTAGATACTAAAACGAAATTTGAAATATTAATAAGGCGTAAATTACCTCAAGGTTTAGAAGAGATTGTAAAGAAAAGATCTTATATCTGTGATGAGCAAAGTAAAGAAGATGAAATAACGCAAAAAATAACACAGTTAAGTATGTTGTTTAATTCTGTTATTGAAACAATTGACTTAAATAGAGCTAAAAAAGAATTCTTATCTTCTAATATAAAGCTGGATTTAGCTGAAGATGATGCTTTAGATTCAATTATATCATTTGACCCATCTTTTGACGCAGTATTAATATTTCGTGAGAAATTGCAAGGATTGTTAAATAGTAGTGAAACACAGAAAAAAGATGCTAGAGTTTGTAATAAAATGAAAAGCGATATAATAATGTTTTACCATGTTATTAATAATAATCCAGATACAAAAGATAAAAGGAGATTGCAATTTTGGCTTTATATAGCTGAATTTATTATTAAAATACCAGAGGTTTACTCTAGTTATTTTTATGGACCATCACAGCAAGCTTCTTCTTATAATAAAACAAATACTATTATGGAATTAGTGCAGTTTTTTTTAGAAATTAAGAATATATCTAATTATATTGTTCCAGTTAGAGAAAATGTTATTTGGTTTAATCATAATATAGATAAAATAAAAATTTTAGCAGCAAAAAAACTTATGGATATTATAATTAAGCAAGATATTGGAATTCAGTTTACGGATTGTAAAATACCTGGGGAGGTATCTCAATTTTTTATTGATAATAAAAATTTACTTCTAAAAAAATATGTTGTTTTAGAAGAAGTTGAAGAGGTGAAAAGTATAATTGAAGCTTTAGAGATCTTAAAAGGAAGTATTACTGGATCTCAGAGGGAATTAATAGCAGCTGCGCCTGCAGCAAGGAGATAATATGAGTAATTTAAAAAATAAAACTATATTTATAACTGGTTCAAGTCGTGGTATTGGACGAGCTATAGCTTTAAAGTGTGCACAAGATGGGGCTAATATAATCGTTACTGGCAAAACTTTAGATCCTCATCCAAAACTTCCAGGTACTATAAAAACAGTAGCTGAAGAAATAGAAAAATTAGGTGGAAAGGCTTTGGCTTTACAGCTTGATGTACGAGATACTGATGCAATAGATAATGCAGTAAAAATAGCAGCAGAAAAATTCGGTGGGATTGATGTTTTAATTAACAATGCGAGCGCAATTTCTGTAACTCCGACTTTGGCAACAGAAATGAAAAAATTTGATTTAATGTTTGCTGTTAATGTTCGTGCAACTTTTGCAACTTCACGTGCTGCAATACCGTATTTAAAAAAATCAGATAATCCGCATATCTTAACTATGTCACCACCACTTAACATGCAACCAAAATGGTTTTCACAAAGTTTAGCTTATACTATGTCAAAATATGGTATGAGTATGACAACTTTAGGTTTAGCAGAAGAGTTTAAATCAGCGCATATTGCTGCTAATTCTTTATGGCCAAAGACTATTATTGCAACTTCAGCAATAGAATTTAATTTTGGCGAAAATATGCTAAAAGGCGCACGAAAACCAGAAATAGTTTCTGATGCGGTACATCATATTATTACTCAAGATAGTAAATCATGTACTGGTAATTTTTTTATTGATGAAGAAGTTCTGCGAGAAGCAGGTATTACTGATTTTGATCAATATGCTGTTGAGCCAGGTGCTAAATTAATAGATGATTTTTATTTGTAAAAATCCCGCACCTTTGCTTTGGTGAAAAACCCCCGCGCCTGCGGCGCTGCCCCCTTTAATAAGGGGGCGTTAATAATAAGAGGGGTTTTTTAAAAATGACACTTCAAATAAACTTCACTGGCATTTGGTCCAAATTGAGGATTACGGCGATAATATTCACTTTTATCGCTAAATCCTGGTAATAAGCACAATGTTGTACTTGGAATAATATATTGAAAATATCCAACACATCCAGCTATTCCACTATAATCATAGTCGCTAATTTGTTTATAACTACATTGATTTAATTGGTTTCCAAAATAAAAGCCAACGTTATTTATATTGCTATGGGTCGAGTTACTGTAAGCCGGAAAACCGCTGTAAGTTTTATCAATACTATATCCCTTGTGCCCTGGAATATTTTTAAGATCCATATTTAAATCATTAATAGGATCAAAGTTATCATGATCAGCATATTCATTAATTATTAATTCTTTATCAGCACGAGAAAAATCTTTTTTATCGCCAACTTTATGGTAAAGAGCGCTACGATATTCCACCAATCCATCACCAATGGAATTATCAGTAAGTAATCTCTCGCCAGTTGCAGCAGCAAACACCCAACGTATTTGTGGAAAGTCTAATTTTGAAATAGATACTTTTTTTCCGTCATGCCATTTGACGCTATGTTTATTTAATTCACCTTCCCAGTTTTCTAACATGCAATATTGATAAAGCAGCACATTTTTTAAATTAAAAGCATCAATTACATCAGTTATTGCTTTGCAAGTAAAAAAATCGGCCATATTATTAAGCTTTGTATCATCAATTGCAAAAAATCCATGATTATGCGGAGCCGCTAATGAAACATATTCATTAATCCACACGCCATGATCTTTTAGTATTTCATAACCGCTTTTTTCATGATCTAAGCTATCACCGTTATATAACATATCTCTTATTATTAGACCTCCCATGCTATGGGCAATAATAGTGACAGGTTCATTTTTTTCAATATAAGAATCTTCAGCGGCTTTTTGTAATATTTCACGAATATCACTACTTATTTTTCTAATAGTTAAATTCAATGGAGTATGAAAATTTTGGCTAGTCTCTAAAATATTCCAACAATTTTCCCAGTTATTTTCTGAATTACAGGTTCTGGAGTTATGATTTAATTTTACAAGTTTTACTTGATGAGCATTAAGATCTAGTTCACTGGCACCATAATCTATACCGTAAACATTATAGTTGGGATCATCTTTTCCTAATTCTTCAAGAAAATAAGCTATGCGTATAAAGTTTCCATTGTGGTCGCCATTATTATCTGTTGCATTTAAAGTTGAGTCCATTCCATGGATAAATATTACAGTCTTTGGTGGGCGTCTTGATGGGTAAGTCGAGCAATCATTATTATTACAAAAATTTTGATGATTAATAAATGTTGTATTATCGATAGAAAATGAATTATTTGAAAATAATAATGATAGTAGTAATATTTTTTTTATATTATTTCTCATAATGTAATATCCCATTTTTTTTCGGCTCTTTTTATTTTACCGTTATCGCCATTTAATATATTATTTGGAATTCTATTTGGATGATCACTAAAACTTTGTGAAAATTTTTCTTTATAATGCGACCAATAATATTCTGTAAAATTAATATTTGCAATTTTTTCAGAGTCTTCTCTTGCAGTAATTTCAGCTTCTCCAGCGCTAGAGGCTTCTTTTTTATCTTCTATATTTTTATTTATTTCGGGATTAGCAATATTATTTAATTGCTTTTCTAAAAATAATTTTTGTTGTAATAAGTCACGCTTTTTTTGAT
>CAYGUI010000052.1:0-8723 GCA_964353115.1 uncultured Gammaproteobacteria bacterium | reverse complement strand
TGTAATTTTTTACTTTTTTTCATTGCTGCGCTTCTGCGTTTCCCGCGTATTTGTTCGTCATTCCCGCGTAGGCGGGAATCCAGTGCCTTTAATTTTCTAGATTCCCGCCTGCGCGGGAATGACGGAAGTAGCGGGAATGACGGAAGTAGCGGGAATGACGGAAGTAGCGGGAATGACGTTATAAGTCGCGGGAATGACGGAAGTAGCGTCAATGACGTAAAAAAGTAATTTTAAAAATAGTTCCACTATTGGCAGAGATATTATCTTCAATTTTAATATCAGCACCGTGTAGTTTAATTATTAAGCTTACAATTGATAAACCGAGTCCGCTTCCTGGTTGATTATGCCCAAGTCCTCGATAAAACCTCTGAAAAACAACTTCTTTTTTATCATCCGCAATTCCAGGTCCTGTATCAACAATATATAAAACTAATTTATTATTTTCTTCTAAAATATTAGCGCTAACAGAATCGCCTTCTTTAGAATATCTAATGGCATTATCAATTAAATTTCTGACTAAAATAGAAATAGCAGTTTCATTGCAATTAATATCAGTATTTAAATCCTCTGGTTTCATATAAAACTCAAGCTCAACACTTTTTTCATTTGCATACGGAACCAATAAAGCCATTGTTTCAGTGACGATGGTCTCTAATGAATGAATTTTTGCGTTTTCTAATGGTCGATCTGGGGATAATCGGCTTATAGTTAATAATTGATTGATTAAATGAGCTGAGCGATCAACGCCCGCTACAATTTTCTGTAATGATTCTTTTATTTTATTTTCATCGTTAGAAGTTAGTGTTGCTTCAATTTGGGTTTTTAGTGCTGCTAGTGGAGTTTTTAGCTCATGTGCTGCATCTGCAGTAAAACGTTTTTCGCGTTCAAAAGCGTCATGTAAAATACTAAACAATCTATTTAATTCGGTAATAAGAGGTTTAATTTCAGTAGGGACATTAGTTTCTGAAATTGGATCTAATGAATCAGGATCACGCTGCTTAACTTCAGTAACTACACGAGACAACATACGTAGAGTCGTGTTAAAGCTTAACCAAATAAATAGCCCTAATAATGGCAAAATAAATATCAATGGTAATAAATGGTCTCGTGCTATTTTTGCAGCTAAAAATGTTCGAAGATCTAATCGTTGTCCAGTTAAAACTTTAATACCGCTTTTTTGATCGCGATAAAAATAAATTCTCCAATTAAAATCTGTAATATCAAGTTCAGAAAATCCATTAGATAATTCAGAAATATCAAGTCGATCAAAATTTTCAGGGTAGGCTGAATGTAAAATTAGTTTATTTTGTGCATTCCAAATTGCAAACACATGATCAACTTCATAAGGGTATAATTTTTTATGCAGAGGATCAAAGTTTTGAATATTTTGATGCGCAATAGCTTCATTTTCTTCAATACTTTTTTGTAATTCTTGGGTATCATTTCTATATTGCGATTTTTCTAAAAATAATCCTAAAGTTTTATTGCTTTCGATTAATTGTAAATCTAATAACTGCTCTACTTCTTGTAATACATTAATATAGCTCCAAAAGCCTGCGCAGGCTGTTGATATCGTAAATACTATAATTATGCTTATTAATAATCTGCTTTTTATAGATACCATAATATCCTTATTTTTTCTTAACTATATACCCAATGCCACGAATAGTTTGTATTACATCTTTACCTATTTTTTTGCGAATATTATGAATGTGAACATCGAGAGAGTTGCTATCCAGCTCTTCTTCCCACCCATATAAGGATTGTGCTAATTGATCACGAGTTAAAGCCTTTCCGATATTATCAAAAAGTTTTTCAACGATAGCAAATTCACGCGGTGAAATTTGTAGCTCTCCGCCATTTTTGGTTATGCTGCGTGCAGCAGGGTCAATTACTAAGTCTCCATATTCAATTACTGGGCTTGCGCGTCCTTGAGTGCGTCGTAATAAGGCCCGTAACCTTGCACAAAGTTCTTTTAAATCAAATGGTTTCGCCATGTAATCATCAGCTCCAGCATCAAGCCCAGCTACGCGATCATTGGGATCATCACGTGCTGTTAAAATAAGCACAGGAGTCATATTTCCCTTATTACGTATGTGTTTTAAAACTTCGAGCCCAGATTTTTTAGGTAAGCCTAAATCAAGTACTATTAAGTCAAAAGTATCAACTGATGCAGCAAAAATAGCGCGCTCACCATCTTTAACCCAATCAACAGCATATTGCTCATGCTCAAGAGCACGTTGCATGCCTTCACCAAGTAATAAGTCGTCTTCAACTAGTAAAATTCTCATAATTTCATATATGTTTTTAAGGATAGTTATATAATACTAGAATATATTTTTTTATTATTAAACATCAAGGTAGGAATTATGCTAGGAAAGTCAGAAAAATATACTTTAAAACAACAAGATGAAACTCAAATTTATTTTTTAACTGGTGTTGGAGCTGCGGCAGCTGCAAGTATTTTTGCAACAGCAAAAATATGTATGGGCTTAAATATAGCACCTTTCATGACTGCTGGTTTATTACTCTCTAAAGAAATATTTTTGCAGTTTATACCGTTTATATTTGGTGGATTGGCAATTCCCACCATAATAGGTTTATTTTTATCTGGCTATTGTTTCTATCAGGCTTATAAAAATCCTGCAGTGCGTAAGGCCCGCATTGCACTTGGTCTTTGTTCTTTAGCGATTACAGCGGCTCTTGGGTTTGCAACCGTTGGTGTTGTTATGGGATTACCATTTTTACTTCCAGTAATACCTATTATTACTGCTGCAGTTTCACTTGCAAGTTTACTTATTTTTTCTGGAATTATAATAAATGCTGTTTATAAATTTATTCGTGGGCCGCAGTTGCCTAGTGATAATTTTGATAAAAGTACTGATGGGTTAGATTTTATCGGTGATGTTGATACAGGAATGTCTGATGAAGAGGCTGCTAGGTTGGGGCTTGAGCTTTTAGGAGATGCTTCGCCGGTTACGACTGTTATTGCTGCGCAGGGGATGACTAAGGGAAAACCCCCCGGCGCTGACGCGCCGACCCCCTTTACGAAAGGGGAGATAGAACACAAAAGGTGAGATAGAACGCCCCCTTATTAAAGGGGGCAGACGCACGAAGTGCGGCGGGGGTTTTTACTCATCCCAATTCAAAGCGCCACCAGTTTGGTACTCAGTAACACGAGTTTCAAAGAAATTTTTCTCTTTCTTCAAATCAATCATTTCACTCATCCATGGGAATGGATTATTTACGCCAGGATACTGTGCTGGTAAGCCAATTTGTGCACAGCGTCTGTTGGCAATAAATTCTAGATATTCGCGTAACATCTCAGCATTAAGACCTAAAATACCACGAGGCATAGTATCTTTTGCATATTGATGCTCAAGATCAACACCTTCTTTAATCATGTTGATTATTTCTTTTTGGAAATCAGCAGTCCATAAATGTGGATTTTCAAATTTAATTTGGTTAATAACGTCAATACCAAAATTTAAATGCATTGATTCATCGCGTAAAATATATTGGAACTCTTCTGAAGTTCCAACCATTTTATTACGGCGTCCCATAGTAAAGATTTGCACGAAACCAACATAAAAGAAAATTCCTTCAAAGATAACGTAAAACGCAATTAAGTCACGTAAGAATCTACGATCATTTTCTGGCGTTCCAGTTTTAAAGTTAGGATCACTAAGACTTTTAGTATATTTTAGAGCCCAAACAGCTTTAGTTGCAACTGAAGGAACTTCACGATACATATTAAATACTTCGCCTTGATCTAACCCTAAGCTTTCAATTACATATTGATAAGAATGAGTATGTAATGCTTCTTCAAACGCTTGACGCAATAAATATTGACGGCATTCTGGATTTGAAATATGACGATAAACAGCTAGTACTAAGTTATTAGCAACTAGTGAATCTGCAGTTGAAAAGAACCCTAAGCTTCTCATAATTATGATTCTTTCGTCTTCAGTTAAGCCGTCTTTACTTTTCCATAATGCAACATCGGATTGCATGCTAACTTCTTGTGGCATCCAGTGGTTATTGCAAGCATTAAGATATTTTTCCCAAGCCCATTCGTATTTAAAAGGTATTAGCTGATTTAAGTCATTTGTTCCTTCATCAGCATTAATCATTCTTTTATCTTCAGCTTTTATGCGCTTTGCGCCCATTTTTATTTCGCCAAGTCCGGTCATTGCATCATTTTCAACGATCTTTTCGCTTATTTCGCTCATATTATTTTCCTCAATTTATAAATTATTTAATGATGTTACTGACAAGCCTCGCAATCAGGATCATCAATTGAACATGCTTTAACTTCAGTCTGTTGTTTAACGGCATTTAGGTTATTATCCGCAACAGTCGATTTTTCTGAACTAGTAGCACCCATACTACGCAAATAGTAAGTAGTCTTTAATCCTTTCATCCATGCATATTTGTACATATCATCAAGTTTTTTACCTGATGGTTGTGCACAGTATAGGTTGAGAGATTGACTTTGATCTATCCATTTTTGACGACGTGAGCCAGCATCAATTAACCATTTTGGATCAATATCAAAAGCAGTATTATATTTTTCTTTTAATTCATCTGGAATGCGATCTATTTGTCTTAAACTACCATCAAAGTATTTTAGATCGTTAATCATTACGTCATCCCATAAATTCAAAGCCTTTAAGTCTTTTACTAAGTAAGGGTTAATAATAGTAAACTCACCAGATAAGTTAGATTTAACATATAAGTTTTGATATGTCGGCTCAATAGATTGAGTAACACCAGTGATATTAGCAATAGTTGCAGTTGGAGCTATTGCTAATACGTTAGAGTTACGCATACCGTATTTTTTAATATTTTCACGTAGCTCTGACCAATCTAATTTTGATTCATAATTAACATCAATATAATCACCACGATATTTATGTAATATCTTTAAAGAATCAATCGGTAAAATATTTTGATCCCATAAAGAACCAGCATATGATTTATAAGTTCCGTGCTCTTGAGCCAATTTATTCGAAGCTTCAATTGCGTAGAAACTAATAGCTTCCATACAGTAATCAGCAAATTCTATTGCTTCAACTGACTGATATGGAATATTTTGAATATATAAAGCATCTTGGAATCCCATAATTCCCATACCAATAGGGCGATGCTGTAAATTTGAATTTTCAGCCTCAATAATAGGATAGAAGTTTACATCTATTACGTTATCAAGCATGCGAATTGCAGTCGTGATAGTTTTTTGTAATTTTTTAAGATTTAACTTACCATTTTCAAAATGATTAACTAAGTTAATACTTCCTAAGTTACAAACAGCAACTTCATCAGCCGAAGTATTTAGTGTAATTTCAGTACATAAATTTGAGCTGTGAATTACGCCAACATGTTGCTGTGGTGAGCGCATATTGCACGGATCTTTAAAAGTCATCCATGGATGGCCAGTTTCAAAGACCATACCAAGCATTTTGCGCCATAGCGATACGGCAGATATAACTTTATAACAATTAAGTTGTCCATCTTGAGCCATTTGCTCATACTCTTGATATCTTGTATCAAAATCTTCGCCATATAAATCATGTAAATCAGAAACTTCATCTGGAGAAAATAATGTCCAATCTTTGTTCTCCATTACTCGTTTCATGAATAAATCAGGAATCCAGTTGGCAGTATTCATATCATGAGTACGACGTCGATCATCTCCCGTATTTTTACGCAATTCTAAGAATTCTTCGATATCTAAATGCCAAGTTTCTAGGTAAGCACATACAGCACCTTTACGTTTACCACCTTGATTAACTGCAAGAGCAGTGTCATTCGCGATCTTCATAAAAGGTATTGAGCCTTGAGATTTTCCGTTAGTACCTTTTATTAATGAATTAATAGCGCGAATATTGGTCCAATCATTACCAATACCACCAGCACGTTTTTGTAATTTGGCATTATCACCAATTGATTTAAAAATATGTGCAAGATCATCGTCAATAGTTGTTAAATAACAACTTGATAATTGTGGATATAAAGTTCCAGAATTAAATAAAGTTGGTGTCGAGCTCATAAAATTAAAGCTTGATAATGCATTATAAAATTCTATCGCACGCTCAGTTTTATTATTTTCATTAATGGCAAGACCCATCGCAATACGCATGAAAAAAGTTTGTGGTAATTCAAATCTAGTATCATTACTGTGTAAAAAATAGCGATCATATAAAGTTTGCAATCCTAAATAATTAAATAGCAAATCACGCTCTGTTTTAATGGCTTTGCCTAATTTTTCTATATTAAAATCTAATAATTTTTTATCTAATAACTTAAGATCAACACCGCGTTCAATAGTAGCTTTAAAACATTGAGGGTATAATAACTGCATTTCATGAGAAGTAACGCTTTCACGCATATCTAAGAAATTTAAAGCTTCATTGCGGCAGTTATGTAATAAAATACGAGCAGCAACATAAGAATAATTTGGTTCTTTTTCAATTAAAGGTCGCGAAGCAATTAGCATGGCGTTGTAAACATCTTTTAAGCTCGCACCATCGAATAAGTTCTTTACCGTATTTTCAAATACTAAAGTAGGATCGACATCGATAAGATCAGAGCAAGCATCAATAATAATAGCTTTCATCTGCTGAGCTGGGAAGTTAATTTTTTCTCCGCTTTCAAGGACAATATTTAAATGATTGGTATCAACAAAATTATGTTGGTTATTAAGATTTTTATCACGTTCTTTTTGTCTTTCAGCTCGATATAAAATATATGATTTAGCTACTTCATCTTCACGAGCACGCATTAGTGCAATTTCAACCTGATCTTGAATTTCTTCAATATTAACAGAGCCACCTAATGGGTATCTATTTAATAAATTATTTGTAATATTTTCCGCTAATTTCGAAACAGTGTCTATAATGCGGCGTGATGTTGCCGCACCTTTGCCCTCAACATCCAAAAAAGCTTTAGTCATGGCAATTGCTATTTTGTTAGCATTGTAGTTTACTAAAGAGCCATTTCTGCGAATGACCTTTAATTTATTGTTTTTTTCTGTATTTAAGCTAAAATAGTTAGCTTGTAAGTTTTGTGAATCAAAAGATAAATTCTTTTGTGCAACTTCAGGTGACGACACACTTAAGTTATTTGACATGTTTTCCTCTTTTATGTTGGTTATACAAAATACAATATGTAGGGTTTAAATAATGCTATAGTTACAAGATAGTGTGATTTTTTTTAAAAAGCAAGCACCGAAAAGATAAAATTTTGTAATAAGGATAAAAAAAGTTTTTTTCCTAAACAGAATAGATTATCATTAAGTTAGAAATTTCTGAATTATTAACTATATAGTTTTTAGCCATGAGTGAAGTAGAGCGGATAGAGTTTTTATTAAATCCGATTATTGATAACCTATTAGAAGATATTAAAGCAAGTGAGCTGCATGCCGAACTTGTTAAAAAAGCACTATGTTTAATTTTTGATGATAATTCAAAGAAAATTGCCGCTGAAAAAAATATAACAGAAGAGTTTGTGCTAGAGCATGGATGTTTAGGCTTTCCAGGTTTTAATAAAGTTTTTTCTGAGCTATTAGCTGAAATAGAGCCTATAAAGGAGCAAATTTTTAGACTATGGTTTATATATATATCAGTTAGCCCTTCTTTAATTTTAAAAATAAAAGATCGTTATTTTGAACATATAAAAAGCCAAGGAAAGTTATTATCTGATGATGAAAAAGTAACAAAACTTAAAATATTAGATAATGAAATAAGAACAAAAATTCAACAGTCTATAGATGTTTTATTGCAAGAATTAGGTGAAGAAAAAAACAAAGATCAAGATAAAAGTTCAGATATATTACCTCCAGTAGCAACTTCAGACAGTACTTCAAAACTTCCATCATATGCAATTATATTTTCAGATTTTATATTACCTTTTCTAGAAAAAGATATTCTTTCTATTGAACAACTTGAACATCTTAATTCTATAAAAGGTCTTCATCCTTTTGTCAAGAAAACTATAGAGTTAAAACCTAAAAGAAAAGAAGGTATAACGGCAATAATTTCGGAAATTGAAGAAAAGCTAGATATTTCCTTGGTATTAAATAAATTAAAACAGTTTGCTGCTAAAAAAATTAATCTATCTGAAAAACAAATCAGGGAAGATTTTAGAGAAAAAACTTTCGCTGGATTTTTAATATCTGGTGGAGTAATAAAAGGTATAGACTTTTCCAAAAGTAAATTTTCTGGTTTTGAATTTAGAAATGTAATTTTTGAAAATTGTAAATTTGAAGACTCTAACTTTAAATCCGGAGTGTTTAATGCTTGTAAATTTATAAGTTGTAATTGGAATAATGTTGTAAGTGAAACAGTTAATTTTAAATCATGTGAATTTGAAAAAAGTAAACTTATAAAGTTTGAAGGGACGAATAGCAATTTTATTGATACTACTTTTAAAGGAACTTTTTTAAGCATAATTAATTGTCGTGATAGTTCTTTTAAAAATGTTGAGTTTTTAGAAAAATGTTTGTTGATAGATGTTTTAATTAATAATAACAATGGTAATAATTCAAAAATAGATAAAATTGAGATTAATGGATCTTATGTTTTATCTTTAGTAATAAAAGGAATTACTGTAAATGATTTAGATTTCAATCAATCATTTTTACAAAGCTTTAAAATGTTGAATAGTGAATGTAATCATTTTAGTATCGTAGATAGCATTGGAGTTGTTGCTAATTTTTTAGC
>CAYGUI010000051.1:0-9294 GCA_964353115.1 uncultured Gammaproteobacteria bacterium | reverse complement strand
CTATGTTCGTTGCACTAGGGCTTTTACAGATTAACTATTTAGCAATTTAACAATTTTAACTCCTTTCCAGGCTCGCAATGACGCCTTAAGAGTATTTATGCAACAACGCCTCTCTGAAGGAGACAGCGCGTTAGCTTAGCGGATGCAGCTCCTCATTGCTAAACGAATCAACATCGATAATTTCTTGTTTTTTTGCAAGATACTCAATCAACTCCTTGCCTTGAGATTTTTCGATGATATTATTCTTAACGGCATCATTAATGATATCGGTATATGTTATGCCAGAAATCATATTTTCATGCTCAGCCTTCCGAATGATGTGCTCAATCTCATCAAATTTATCAGCATCTTTTAGTAGCTCTAGCATTATAGCTAATTGGTTCTTACCATTCTTATTGCTTATATAATGATTGCGTAAAAAGCGATCTTTTATTTTAGTATCTTTAATTAACAGCTCTGCTACTTTATTGCCAAGTTCATCACTAGGGTGTCTGTATTTTCTGCCAAATGGAAAACAAATAACTTTTAATAAATTAGCAACAATTTTTGACTGATAATTTTGCAATGTAGAGAAAAGGGCGCTTTCAGTTTTATATAGAGCATATTTGCATGCCCAGTCTAAAAATACTTGCTCTTCATTTTGCTCTTCAGGCGCTAAATCATTAAATCTTTTTAACACCATTGATGCCATATATAAATAACTAAGTGCATCACCAAGGCGTGCCGAAATATTTTCTTTGCGCTTTAATAATCCGCCATAGTACATCATGGTAAAGTCAGATAAAAATGCAAAACTAGCACTTAACCGATTAACATCTTTGAAATATCTATTAGAGTAATTTTTAACTGGCCCAGAATTAAATATTCCGCCAGTAATATTTAAAATAAAAGACTTAGACATGTTCTGCAGAAAATAACCAACATGAGAAAACAAATAAGTATCTAATTTCCCTAAGTCATCGGCGCTCGCAGCTTCCATTTCTTTCATGATATAAGGATGACAACGAATAGCTCCCTGTCCAAATATAATTAAACAACGGGTTAATATATTTGCCCCCTCAACAGTAATAGAAATAGGTGATGCCTGATATCCACGTCCTAAATAATTTTTGGGCCCCAAGCAAATTCCTTTACCGCCATGAATATCCATTGCAAGTATTGATATTTTACGTCCAGTTTCAGTTAGATGATATTTAGTAATTGCCGATGCAATTGCTGGTTTTATTTTTTGATCAATCGATGCTGCGGTCATAATTCTTGTAGCGTGCAATAAATAATTCCAGCCACCCATTTGTGCCAAAGCACTTTTAATGCCATCAAAATTACCGATACTAGTGTGAAATTGTTTACGCAATCGTGCATATGCCCCAGTTACAAATGTTGCAAAGTTGGCGCCACCACCTGCAGCAGCAGGTAATGAAATTGCGCGGCCAATTGATAAGCAGTCCATTAACATGCGCCAACCTTTGCCAGCCATATCAACGCCACCAATAATCCAATCAAGAGGTATAAAGACATCTTTTCCGACGATTGGTCCATTTTGAAATGGGGTGTTAAGTGGAAAGTGGCGACGACCAATTTCAATACCTGGGGTATCACGTTTTAATAAAGCACAGGTAATCCCATATTCAGCAATATTTTTTCCCAAAAGATTATCAGGATCATAGAGTTTAAAAGCCAAACCAATTAATGTTGCGATTGGAGCGAGAGTAATATATCGCTTATCAAAATTTAATTTTATGCCAATAATCTCTTTACCTTCAAAGACTCCTTTGCAAACTATACCATTATCAATTATTGATGAAGCATCTGATCCGGCATGCGGAGAGGTTAAAGCAAAGCAAGGTCGTTCTTCGCCTGATGCTAAGCGTGGCAAATAATATTTCTTTTGTTCATCAGTACCGTATTTTAATAATAATTCGCCAGGTCCAAGCGAATTAGGGACTGAAGCGCTAACCGAGGCTGTAACGCTTACAGCAGCTATTTTGGCAAAAATTTCTGATTGAGCTACAGCTGAGAAGCCAAGACCGCCGTATTCTTTTGGAATAATAAATGCTGAGAATTTTTTGTCGGTTAAAAGTTTCCAAACCTCAGGGCTTAAATCTAATCTTTTGTGAGAATCTTCCCAGTTATCAATCATTGAACACAGCTCGTCAACTGGGCCATCAATAAATTCTTGCTCTTCTTTAGTTAACTCAGGTTTTTTAAAATCCAATAATTTTTTCCAATTAGGTGATCCTTGAAAAACTTCAGCTTCCCACCAAATATCACCGGCTTCAATAGCTGCCCGCTCGGTTTCTGACATTGGAGGAATATTCTTTTTAACAAAAGATAGTAATCTTCGTGAAATTAGTTCCTGGCGTAGATGGATTAAATTTAATAAAATAAAGCATGTTAAGAAAACAGCCCAAAAAATAATTTTGAAAATAATAGAAAGAGAGCTTATCGCACTTACTAGAGTTAATATTACGCCGAATATTATACTACCGACTATTAAGTTAGGTCTCAGATAAAAAATCGTTAGTAAACTAGAGAACAAAAAGATAATCCACAATAAGCTAATCATAAGATCTCCGTATCTTGCTTAATTTTGCATATAATACGAGTATATTATAATTTTGAGAAATATGTCAGCAGATTTTATACACCTTCGGGTTCATAGTGAATATTCATTGATAAACGGTATCGTGCGGATAAAAGATTTAGTATCTTATGCTGCACAAAATAGCTTGCCTGCAATAGCCTTAACTGATCATATGAATTTGTTTGGTATGGTTAAATTTTACAAGCACGCCCGCGCATCAGGCGTTAAGCCGATTATTGGTTGTGATGTTTTAATTGCAACTGAGGATTCTGAATTTATCTTAACTTTACTTTGCCAAAATAATATAGGCTATAAAAATTTAACTAAATTAATATCGCGTGCTTATATTGAAGGTCAGTCACGTGGAACAGCTTATATAAAATATGAGTGGCTTACAAAGGACTCAGTTAACGGCCTATTGGCGATTATTAATGAGCCATATGAAAATAAGAAAAATACAAAGATTTCATCGTTATTAGAAATTTTTACTAAAAATAATTTATTTTTGGCAATATCTAAAATAAATAATAGCAATAATATTTTGCCAGCTGTTGAATATGCCAAAAAATATCAAATTCCTTTGGTGGCTGTAAATAATGTGTGCTTTTTTTATAAAAATGATTTTATCGCACATGAAGCTCGAGTATGTATTCATGATGGATATGTTTTAGATGATCCAAAACGTCCAAAAAAATATACAGAAGAGCAGTATTTAAAAAGCTCAAAGGAAATGCAAGAGCTATTTGCAGAGATACCCAGTGCAATTGAGAATACTGCAATTATTGCAAAGCGCTGTAATGTAACATTGGAATTGGGGAAAAATTATCTACCTAATTATCCCACGCCTGATAATCTTTCGATTGAAAAGTTTTTAGAGCTTGAGGCGAAAAGAGCTCTGGATTCCCGCCTTCGCGGGAATGACGGGAAGGAGCTGAGGAATGACGGGAAGGAGCTGGGGAATGACGGGCGATATTTAAATCGTCTTATCATAGAGTTAGGTGTAATAAACTCGATGGGTTTTGCGGGATATTTTCTTATCGTTGCTGACTTTATTCGTTGGGCAAAAGAAAATGATATTCCTGTTGGACCAGGACGTGGCTCTGGTGCTGGTTCACTAGTTGCATATGCTCTTGGAATTACTGACATAGATCCGCTGCCATATGATTTACTTTTTGAGCGTTTCTTAAATCCAGAGCGGGTATCAATGCCCGATTTTGATATAGATTTTTGTATGGATGGTCGTGATCGCGTTATTCATTATGTTGCTGAAAAATATGGTAAGCAGGCAGTATCACAGATCATTACTTTTGGTACTATGGCGGCAAAGGCGGTTATTCGTGATGTTGGTCGTGTTATGGGAATGCCTTATGGTTTTGTTGATGCTATTGCAAAGCTGATTCCTTTTGAAATAGGAATGACATTAGATAAGGCATTAGTTGATAGTGAAAGCTTAAAAAATCGTTATGATTCTGAATCGGAAGTTGCAGAATTAATTGATTTAGCTAAAAAATTAGAAGGTGTTGCGCGTAACGCTGGTAAGCATGCTGGGGGGGTGGTAATTGCTCCATCAGAATTAACTGACTTTGCACCACTTTATTGTGAGGAAGGAAGTGAAAGTATAGTAACCCAGTTTGATAAGGATGATGTAGAAGCTGTGGGTTTAGTTAAATTCGACTTTTTAGGGCTAAGAAATTTAACTATTATTCATAATGCAGTTAAAACAATACCAGAAATAAATAATATTAATGACATCCCTTTAAATTGCCCAAAGACTTTTAAATTATTACAGAGCTGTAATACAACGGCAGTATTTCAGTTAGAGTCGTCAGGTATGAAAGAGTTAATCAAAAGACTGCAGCCTGATTGTTTTGAAGATATTATTGCGCTAGTTGCACTTTATCGTCCAGGACCTTTACAGTCGGGAATGGTAGATGATTATATTAATCGTAAGCATGGTCGCGCTAAAGTTGAATATTCACATCCACTTTTAGAGCCGGTTTTAAAGCCCACTTACGGTGTTATTTTGTATCAGGAGCAAGTAATGCAGATTGCTCAAAATTTAGCTGGATATTCATTAGGAGCTGCAGATTTATTACGTCGTGCTATGGGTAAAAAAAAGCCAGAAGAGATGGCCAAGCAGCGTGAGATATTTTTAGATGGTGCGCAAAAAAATAATATCGATAGTTACATCGCTGGTGGAATATTCGATTTAATGGAAAAATTTGCGGGATATGGATTTAACAAATCACACTCAGCTGCTTATGCATTGGTTTCTTATCAAACTTCATGGCTAAAAGCCCACTTTCCTGAAGAATTTATGGCTGCGGTTTTATCATCTGATATGGATAACACTGATAAGATAGAAATATTTATTAATAACTGCTGGGAGATGAAAATGGAGGTTTTGCCTCCTTCCGTAAATTATAGTGATTATAGATTTTCAGTATGTGGAGAAAATAAGATTAGATATGGTTTAGGAGCTATTAAAGGGGTTGGCCATGCTGCAATAGAATCAATTTTAGATGAGCAAAAAGTAGGGCCTTTTAAAGATTTATTTGAATTTTGTTCGCGCGTTGATTTGCGTCGTGTTAATAAAAAAGTATTAGAAGCTCTAATTTATGGCGGGGCATTTGATTGTTTTGGTAAAAATCGTGCAACATTATTTGCTAGTATTGCAAGCGCAATGTCGAGTGCTGAGCAATATGCTAAATCATCACTTTCTGGTCAACAAGATTTGTTTTCGTTATCTGATAGTGATGATAATTCTATGTGTGATTACTGTGAAATTGGTGAGTGGGATAAGTTAGATGAACTAAAGCTTGAGCGATCGGTGTTGGGGGTGTTTTTAACTGGCCATCCATTGAAAAGTTATGCAGATAATTTTAAAAAAATGGCTATCACACCAATAACTCGCATTAATGCTGGGACTACTAATCTTAAAATAGCAGGAATTATTTCAAGTCTAAAACTAAAAAAAACTAAGACTGGCAAAAGAATGCAAATAATAACTCTTGAAGATATGTCAGGAAAAATTGAATTTGTATTATTTGATGACAATATAGAAAAATATCAAAATGTTTTGTTAAGAGATAACATTGTTGTTATACGTGGTAAAGCTGTAGAAGATAAGTTTCGTGGCGGGGTACGATTAAATCCAGCAGAAATAATTAATTTTAAAGATAATTTGTTGCGACAAGTCAAAGCTATAGAATTAAAATTAACTAATAAAATCTTAGTAGGCAATAAAGATATAGTTAATAATATAAAAAAAATACTGGCTAATCAGCAAAAAGGTGATTGCAATATTTTTATAAATTATAGCAACGGTAAACTAACAACTAAAATTGAAGTCGGCAGGGATTTTAAAATAAAATTGACGGACTTACTTATTAGCGAGCTAAATTCTTTGCTTGGAAAAGAAAATATAGTAGAGCTATCATAAAAAAGTAAAAATTTACTTGCCTCTTAAGCACTATATATATTAAATTGTAGTTTATATCTTAAAGCCAAAAAGGATTGTAATAAAAGGATATTTATGAAAACAATCAAATCCCTGGAAATTAGCGTTGTATTAGCAGTATTTTTATCTTTTTCACATGCCTTTGCTGCTGAAAATGAGCAAAAAGCTACTGATAGTTTTATTGAGAGAGCAAAAGGAAGCGATAACAATAAAAAAGAAATAATTCATATTGATAATCAAATCGATGAATCAATAAAAGAAAGTAAAATAAAACAAGAAAAAACTGAGCAAGAAAAAAATAATAAACAGTCAGATAAAAATAAAGATCCTGAGGTTAAAGTAAATAGCCCTCTTTATTGGAATCTAGGTCTTGGATTTGATATGGATTTTCTTCAAGTAGAAGGCCATAGGCCGGCACAAAATGATTTTTATTCTAATACCTTTGTTTCGATGCCAGGATTTTCAATATCTCTTGGCGCTGGTAATGTGGTATTTTCTTTTAAACAATGGGTTTTAACAGTTGAAACCGTTTTGATGTTTAATCATACCCATGTTGAAAAAAATCCTTCACCTTTTACAGATGGTGGAGCTGGTGCTGTTGGTACAAATCAAGTGCGAGATTTATTTGAACGCTCACCATTTACTGCAGATGCGCTAGTTGGTTTTTTATCGCCTCCAATTATTGCCGATAAATATTCTGTTAAAGGTTTTTTTGGTACTAGTATTACGCAGTTTTCTTATTCAGTAGCTTCTATTGGCACAGCTGGTGGAAGTGGATCACCTATGTCAAACGGCGATGTTTTTGGTAGTGGTGTTGGTATTGGATTTAAATTTGGAGCAGGGATGTTAATGCCGCTTAAAGATTTCTTTAGTGGCGGGGAAATGTTTGCAGGACTTGCAACATGCGACGTTACATATTTTCCATCAGCTCAGGTTGCAATAAATACAACATATAGAAGATTGAAGACTAATTTTGCCCTTCATTGTGGAGTAGCAATGCAGTTCGGAGGAACAGTAGTAGAAAATAAATAATATAAAGTGAGGGTATATGCTAAGGATAGCGATTATTACAATTTTGTTTTTTCTTTCTACTTCTTTTGCAGCACAAGTTAATCCTTCAGGTGATTCATCTTGCCCAATAAGCTCAGTTGGTAGCAAAGGATCTGCTCAGGCTGTAAGCTCTGTGGTGCAAAGTGTTGTTTCTATTGCGCAAACATCTATGGGTATTCCTTCAGCAGCAAGTACTAGTATTTCAATAAGTGGAAAAGTTGGGGCAATTAGCCCATCAGGAACTTTTACAGGTGGTGGAAATACAAGCTCTGCGGTTCCTCAGGCTCCATTTGGCCCAAGTCCGGCCAAAGTGGTTCAAGTTGCAGCTCGTACTATTGTGACTCCGTTATTAGGAGGTGTTAATTTTGCTGGCCGGGTGGTAACACTGCCGCAAGTTGGAGGAAGAGGATCTGTTCCTACTTCAGGAAGCAATAATGGTTTGCCTACTACTAGTGGATCTGGAACTAGCCCAACACCATCTGCTGGCGGCGGTGGTAATTCTGGTGATACAACATCGTGTACAACTATTCAAGTAACAACGCAGTTGGAGAGCGGAGGCCCTATAATACCAGGTATTAATAACAATACTAGCCAGGTTTGTACCAACGGACAAGGAGGAGTAACTTCGCAGGGTGGAGCATGTTAAAAAATAACAAAAAATTATAAAATTATTCTTGCATATTGATTTTAAAGCGTTTAAACTTATCCTCAATGACCAGACGGCGGGTGTTTAGCTCAGTTGGTAGAGCGTCGCCCTTACAAGGCGAATGTCGGGGGTTCAAGTCCCTCAACACCCACCAAATAAAATATCACGTGTGGAGTGGTAGTTCAGCTGGTTAGAATACCGGCCTGTCACGCCGGGGGTCGCGGGTTCGAATCCCGTCCACTCCGCCATTTAAATCAAGCAATTGATTTCTTCAATTATATTTTCAATTAAATCTACAGCAAAATTGTTACTTTTTAATTTATCTTCAGTATTTCTTACTAAGTCTTTTAATTTCGGAACATCACAATAACAACACGCGCCGTGCAGTTTATGAATAATGCCTTTTAGTTGTTCAAAATCATTTTGCTCAAGACTTTTTATAATATCTTTTTTAAAATCAGGAAGCTCTGAAATTAGCATTGCTTTAATTTCCTTCTTAATTTTTTCTGATTTATTTCCATTATTTTTAATATAAAGATAATTATTAATAATTTTTCTTAATTCTTCTTCAGCTATAGGTTTAGCCATGAATTCTGAAAATTTTTGTTTTTTAATATAATCCCTTTCTTCCTTTGTGGCATGGGCAGTTACTGCAATTATAGGAGTTTTTTTATGATGGGGTATTTTGCTTATTTCTTTTCTTGCTGTAAATCCATCTATTTCCGGCATTTGGATATCCATAAAAATAATATCAATATTTTGTTTTTCCGCTATTTCAATAGCTTCAGCACCATTATCTGCGCAAATATTTTTTATTCCAAGATCATCAAGCAAGCAGGACAATAGTTTTAAGTTAGATTTATTATCGTCAACGATTAAAGCAAGTTTATTTGAAAAAATATTAGAGTTTTCATGGTGATTATCTAAAATATTATTATCTGCTTCTTCTGTATTATCATATGTTATTAAATTTGCTATTTTGCACTTAAAAGTAAACCAAAATGTTGATCCAATATTAGGAGAGCTTTCAAGTCCTATTTCACCATTCATTTGCTCTGCTAATTTTTTCGCAATAACCAATCCTAATCCAGTGCCACCATATTCACGTGCAATTGATGGATCAGCTTGGGTAAATGCGCTAAAAATTTTATCCTGATCTTCTTGCGATAAACCAATTCCAGTATCCGTAACAGATATTTTTAATAAAATATTATCTGGATTAGTTTCATCTTCTATCATTGTACGTAAGATTACTTCACCGTCCTTAGTAAATTTTATAGCGTTACTTAATAGGTTAATGATAATTTGCTGTAATCGTAACGGATCACTATTAATATTATCTGGAACATCGTCATAAATAATTACTTTGACTTCTAGATTTTTATCTTGCGCCTGAGTTTTTAGTAAGCAGATAGTTTCGTCAATTAGTTTTCTTATTGATAAATTCTTTTCTTCTAAAATCATTTTATCTGATTCAATTTTAGAAAAATCTAAAATATCATTTATTATTCTTAATAAATTATGTGCTGAATTTTTTATAGTTGTTAAATATTC
>CAYGUI010000050.1:0-9553 GCA_964353115.1 uncultured Gammaproteobacteria bacterium | reverse complement strand
CACTTCGTCATTCCCGCGTACAATTCGTCATTCCCGCGTATACTTCGTCATTCCCGCGTACACTTCGTCATTCCCGCGCAGGCGGGAATCCAGAATTATATACTTAGCAATTTCTGTCTTACAAAAAAACTTTTAATCTTATCAATAGCGGCTTTTTCAACCTGACGTACACGCTCGATAGAAATATTATAAATTTTAGAAAGATCTTCAAGAGAAGCTTTTTCATCGGCTAACCATCGTGCGCTGATAATGCCTTTTGCACGATCATCTAGTTTTTCTATTGCTTCGCGTAAATTAGTTGCAACTTTTGTATCCCACTGATTTTTTTCTGCAGCAAGAGCTGGATCAAATTTTGTATCACCTAAATAATTAGCAGGCATTACAAAATCATTATCTAAATTAGCCTGGGTATTGCTCGGTGTATCAAATGCTGCATCTCTTGAGGTTAAGCGCATTTCCATTTCAGAAACATCAGACTTTTTGACATTGAGATTTTTTGCCATGGCGTCACTTTCATTAGATTTTAACCATTCTAGACTATTTCTAGTGCTGCGCAGGTTAAAGAATAATTTACGTTGTGCTTTAGTTGTGGCAATTTTTACGATACGCCAATTTTTAATTACAAATTCATTAATTTCAGCCTTAATCCAGTGAATAGCGAAAGAAACAAGCCTAACACCAACATTTGGGTCAAACTTTTTAACGGCCTTCATAAGACCAATATTTCCTTCTTGAATAAGATCAGCCATTTGCAAACCGTAACCGTTATATTTGCGAGCAATTTTAACCACTAGACGCAAATGCGACATAATTAAAATTTTGGCTGCAGCTAAATCATTGTTTTCAAAGCTTTTGCGTGCATAATCTTGCTCTTCTTCAAAAGTTAATACCGGCATTTGTTGGACGCGATCAATGTAGGCATCAATGCTACCAACGTTTGGGCTAATGTTAAGAGTTAAGGCGTTGTTTGTCATAGGTATTTTTTTATATAACAAATTTTGCTAATTTTATCAAATTTTAGTAACTTTGTCCAAATTGACAACGAGTTTAAAAATATGTATATTCTAACTAACTATATAATAAAAAATATCTATTTTGAGTATTAACCACCCCTTATACCATATTCCAAAGATTAACTCTTACAGCTTTTTGCATCAAGATCTGGGAGATAGATTTTCTGATGCTTTTATTGCTTTAATTGGAGAATATCGTGATGGTGATGAATCAGCAGAGGAAATCGGAAAATTAGGAATATTAGATTTTTTATTACTCGGCATTCCGTTATTGCGTATTCCATTAAACCAACTATCAAAGTCTGATTATAAATTTTTTAAAATAATATCGCCAATTTTTAATGCTTTGTTTTTTATAACTAAGCTTGTTTTATCTATAGGTTTAATTTCTATGTTTAGCCCTTTAATATTTGCAATTCATTTTGTTATCAAAAAAATTAAAAAAATAAAAGATTTTAAGGCCTATGATACAGAGTGCAGTGATTTCGAGCCAAAAGAGACAGCACCTTCAGAACCAACAATGGAATTTATATCTGAAAGTCCTGTTTTGCCACAGTGGTTTCATGAGCTTAATAGCAGATCAGACTATACTGGTGCTGAATATCAGTGGGGAAGAAAAAACTCCTCTGTCGGCTAAGTCGACATCTCCCCTTTACGAAAGGGGAGTTTAACGCCCCCTTATTAAAGGGGGCAGCGCCGAAGGCGCGGGGGTTTTTGATTACCCCAACAGCTTTTTCAGAATCTCATTAACTTGCTCAGGGTTAGCTTGACCTTTAGATTCCTTCATGACTTGTCCCACGAAAAATCCAAATAATTTATCTTTACCTGATCTATATTGCTCTAACTGATTTGGATTAGCGTCAATAATTTTTTGACATAACTCTTCAATGGCCTTGGTGTCAGTAACTTGTTTTAAGCCACGTTTTTCAATAATTTCAGCAACAGTACCTTCTTTATGCCATAGAGCTTCAAAAACTTCTTTCGCCATTTTTCCTGATAAATCACCAGAATCAATTTTTGCAACTAGATTGCCGAGTTCAATGCTAGCAATAGGTGAGTTATTTATATCTAAATCATTTTTATTTAAAATTCCCAATAATTCAACAGTAACCCAGTTAGCAACTTTTTTAGCTGCTTTTGGTGCTTGTTTTATAGCATCTTCATAGTAATTAGCTAAAAATTTATTAGAAGTTAATACAGACGAATCGTATTTTGTTAATCCGTAATCTTTAATAAAACGCTCAAATTTAATATGTGGTAATTCTGGTAAATTATTTCTAATATCTTTAATAAATTTATCTTCAATAATTACAGGTAATAAATCAGGATCAGAGAAGTAACGATAATCAGTTGCTTCTTCTTTTGAACGCATGCTGCGAGTTTCATCTTTGTCTGAATCATAAAGACGAGTTTCTTGAACTATTTCGCCGCCAGATTCTAAAATATCAATATGACGCGCAACTTCAAAGTTAATAGCTTTTTCGATAAATTTAAATGAATTTAAATTTTTAATTTCTGATCTAGTGCCTAATTTTGAGCTGCCTTTTTTTCTTACCGACACGTTAGCATCGCAGCGGAACGAACCTTCTTGCATATTAGCATCAGAAATTTCTAAATAACGTACTAAAGAATGTAAGGTTTTTAAATACGCAATAGCCTCTTGCGGAGAAGACATATCAGGTTCTGATACTATTTCTAATAACGGTATGCCAGCACGGTTTAAATCAATTCCTGAAAAACCTTGAAAATCTTCATGTAAAGATTTTCCAGCATCTTCTTCCAAGTGTGCTCGAGTTACACCAATGCGTTTTTTCTCACCATTTTCTAAAGTAATATCTAGGTGACCTAAACCAACGATTGGCTTATCGAATTGACTAATTTGATAACCTTTAGGTAAATCCGGATAAAAATAATTTTTACGGGCAAACACAGAATCTTGGCAAATTTCAGCATCGACAGCTAAACCAAGCTTAATAGCCATGGTAACAGCTTCACGATTTAAGACTGGTAAAACACCGGGCATTGCAAGATCAATAATATTAGCCTGACTATTAGGAGCAGCGCCAAATTTGGTTGGTGCATTCGAGAAAATTTTTGTTTTTGTGGCAAGTTGTACGTGAACTTCAAGTCCAATTACTGTTTCCCAAGACATCTAAAAACCCCTGTAAATATATTTTAAGAAAATTGTTGTGGAATTTGCTTATGCCAGTCAGTTTCACATTGATATTTATGCACGCAATTTAATAAAGTACTTTCATCCAAATACTTACCAATTAATTGCATGCCGATTGGCATATTATTAATAAAACCTGCTGGAAATGAAATTGCAGGTAATCCTGCAAGATTAACTGCACAGGTATAAATATCGTTCAAATACATTTCAATAGGATCCTTTTTAGAATTAAATTGAAATGCAGTTGATGGCGCTGTTGGCCCTAAAATAACATCGACATCTTTAAAAGCATCATTAAATTGATTAAAAATTATGCGACGAATTTTTTGTGCTTGTAAATAATACGCATCGTAATAGCCGGAAGATAGGACATGTGTACCAATTAAAATTCGTTTTTTAACTTCATCGCCAAATCCTTCAGAGCGGCTGCGTTTGTATAAATCAGCTAAGCCATTAGGATCTTCGCATCGATAGCCGTATCGTACGCCATCAAATCGCGCTAAATTAGCAGATGCTTCTGCTGGAGCAATAACATAATAAACTGGGATAGCAATATTCGGATTTTCTAAGCTTATTTCTTTAATGGTTGCACCCATTTTCTCAAATTGCTTAATTACTTCATAAGTCTTATCCGCAACATCTTTATTCAAATGCTCAGGTAAATATTCTTTTGGCACGCCAATTTTTAAACCAGATAAATCTTTGTTTAAATTTTTTGTAAAATCACATGTCTCGATATTTAACGAAGTAGAATCTTTTTCATCAAAACCACACATGCCATTTAAAAGCAGAGCAGCATCTTCAGCAGAATAAGTCATAGGTCCGGCTTGATCGAGGCTTGAAGCAAAGGCAATCATGCCAAAGCGCGAGACACGACCATAAGATGGTTTAATTCCTGTTATGCCACAAAAAGCAGCAGGCTGACGAATTGAGCCGCCAGTATCGGTTCCTGTCGCACATGGGGCTATTCTTGCAGCAACACATGCCGCAGCGCCACCAGATGATCCACCTGGAACGCAGTCAAAATTCCACGGATTTTTAACTGCTCCATAAAAACTTGTTTCATTTGATGAACCCATGGCGAATTCGTCCATGTTGGTTTTGCCAAGCATTACCATGCCAGCATCTTGCATTTTTTTAGTTATGGTTGATTCATATGGTGCAATAAAATTATCAAGCATTTTTGAACCACAGCTAGTTTTAACGCCATAAGTACAAAAAATATCTTTGTGTGCAATTGGAATACCAAGAAGAGGATTGTAATCGCCACCGCGGCTTAAAATTTTATCAGCATCAGCAGCTTGCTTTAATGCTAAATCAGCGGTAACAGTTATAAAACTGTTTAAATTCTCATCATGAGCGGTAATTCTGTCAAGAAAGTATTGAGTTAACTCAGTACTTGAATATTGTTTTTCTTTTAAATCTTTTGATAATTCGGCTACAGTTTTATACAGCATAATTTTTAGAGTTTTATTCGATAACAGTTGGCACTAAATACAAACCAGATTCTGTGCTAGGTGCAATACTTTGTAGCTTATCACGAGGAATATCAGCGTCAGGGGTATCGTCACGTAATCTTTGGGTTGCGTTATTAGAATGAGCTAGTGGTTCAATGCCTGTTGTATCTATGTTATTTATTTCAGATACCATGGAGAAAATTTTATCAATATCAATTGCTGTTTTTGCAATAAATTCATCAGAGCCTTCTAACTTGGCTAATTCAAATATTTTTCTTAATGAATCAGGAGACATAAATTAAATTGGTATATAGTTAAAGAAGTTGTGTAGAATTATACTATCATTAACTAGAAAAAAATAGGAATTTTCATGGGATTCATTAAAAATGCATTGGGACTTCTTTCAGAAGATATATCAATAGATTTAGGGACGGCAAATACTATAATTTATGCTAAAGGAAAAGGAATAGTTTTAGATGAGCCATCAGTTGTTGCTATAAAAAATCATCCAGGAACTGGTAAAAAAATAGTTGTTGCCGTAGGTTTAAGCGCAAAACAAATGCTAGGTCGTACACCAGGAAATATCGAAGCTATTCGTCCATTACGTGACGGTGTAATAGCTAACTTTTTTGTTACAGAAAGAATGCTGCAGCATTTTATTCGCACAGTTCATCAATCTAACTTTCTTCGTCCAAGTCCGCGTGTGATAATTTGTGTGCCATGTGGGGCAACGCAAGTTGAGCGTAAAGCAATTAAAGAATCGGCTCTTGGAGCTGGTGCACGCGAAGTGTATTTAATAGAAGAGCCGGTTGCTGCTGCTATTGGTTCTGGTCTTGCTGTAGAAGAGGCGTGCGGATCTATGGTTGTTGATATCGGTGGTGGTACAACAGAGGTTGCGATTATTTCACTAAGTGGAGTGGTTTATTCAGCTTCTGTACGCATTGGGGGTGACCGATTTGATGATGCAATTATTAACTATGTTCGCAAAAATTATGGTTGCTTGATTGGTGAGGCGACAGCTGAGCGAATCAAAAAAGAGATTGGTCTTGCTTATCCGAGCGATGACATTCGTGAAATTGAAGTTCGTGGTCGTCATGTTGCAGAAGGCATACCTAAAACATTTACATTGACCAGTGATGAAATTTTAGAAGCCTTGCAAGAGCCATTGGCTGGAATTGTTGCAGCGGTACGTGAGGCTCTTGAAAAATGTCCACCAGAATTAGCCTCTGATATAGCCGAAAAAGGCATGATGCTAACTGGTGGTGGAGCTCTTTTGCGTGATCTTGATCGTTTATTAATGGAAGAAACTGGTTTGCCAGTTTTAATAGCCGAAGCTCCATTAACTTGTGTAGCACGCGGTGGTGGTAAAGTATTAGATATGCTTGGGAAAAAAGGCTATCAATATTTTACTGATGAATTATAAATTTAGGGTACATAATGGGACAAAGCGGAATTTTTTATAAAAAAGCATCAAATAAGACTTTAGTTGTTATTTTCTTAATTGCAATATCATTGTTTGCTGTTGATATAAAATTTGGGTTGTCACAAAAACTGGGCGTTTATAGGTTACTGCGCCCAGTTTATTATGCCGCAAGTCTGCCAAAAAATATTTACCATAAAATAGGCGACTTTTTTCAAAACAAAGATTTATTATTAGCTGAGAATGAAAAATTAAAAGAGCAAAATTTAGCTTTATTAGCGCAATTAAAAGTAGCTGGTAATTTAGAGCAAGAAAACGAACATTTATTTAAATTACTAGGAGTTGTTCCGGGTCGTGCACGTAAATATACTTTAGCAGAAGTGTTAGATATACAGTCAGAGCCTTATAAACAAAAAATTGTATTGGGTACTGAATCTGAGCATAAAATAGATACTGGCGCGACAGTTATCGATGAAAATGGTCTTATCGGCCAAATTATTAGCAATGATAGCAAGTTAAATACTGCTATTTTAATTTCTAGTTTAGAGCACACAACACCAGTAAAAATAGAGCGCACAAATGAACGTTTTGTAGCTCGTGGAACTGGTGAAATTAATCACCTAGAATTAATTAATGTTCCTTTAACAGCTGATATAAAGGTTGGGGATAAAATCCTAACTTCAGGCCTAAGCGGTCGTTACCCAGAAGGTCTACCAGTTGGCACTATTAGTAATATGCATAAAGGCAATAATAATAAATTTGCTAAAATTGATGTTGCGACTAATGCTAATTTAAAGAAGATTTCGCGACTGGTTTTGGTTAAATAGGTAGATTCATGCTTCATGTAATAATTCTTGATATTCTAATTTATTGGAGCTATTTTTCAGTTTCAGAATTTATACTTTTTTATGCATTTGGTCTTGGCCTAATATTTGATTTATTAACAGGTGGGTACTTAGGTCTCAACGCCTTGGGATTTGCTATCGTTAGTTACATCTCTAATAATGCTAATTCCATAGGTTATACAATAGAAGATTCTTTTTTATATCAGATATTTACCTTAGTGAAAGGTCTTATTGTATATTATTTTTTCCTATTTCTTTGCCTTTTGTTATTTACTAAACATTTTTATATAAATAGTTTATTTTCTTACTTTTTGAACCTATTGCTTGGAGTTTTACTCTGGCCAGTGGTAAAATATGTGTTAGATAAATACCGAACTATATTCCATAATATTTAAATGTCCATAAAATCAATTTTTCTTACAATAGCTAATAAGTTATGGTACTTATTTGCACTTTGCGTTATTGCCACTGCAGTACTTTTGAGTATTGTGAGAGAGGTAACGCTGTCTTTGCCAAATCACAAGACAGATATAATTAATTTTATTGATCATAAAATTGGTACTAACATAAATTTCAATAACTTAACTACATCATGGTATGGCTTAAATTTAACTATATCTGCAGATGACGTTAAGGCTTATAACAAATCGGTATCTCTACCTGATATTAGGGCGAAAAAAGTTTCATTAGATTTAAATATTTTTAGTAGTCTTTTTCATCTTAAACCCATATTTCGTCTAATTCGTATTGAAAGCCCGGAAGTAATTTTTGCTGCTAATTCATCCGAAGATAAAAAAATAGAAAAATTTCAATTATCGACATTTACAAGTAAAAAAGTTGAGGAGCAAAAAGAGCTTTTTAATTTTATCTTTTCCCAAAATTTTATAGAAATTGATAATGGAAAAGTATATTTATATGATCATGCGAATAAGGATGTTTTAAGTACAGTTGTTCTTAAAAAATTGAGCATTATCAATTCATTGGATAATTATGTGATTTATACTGATGCTGATTATATTGATGAAAATTCAAATATAAATAAGTTTGAAATAGGATTAAAGTCAACGAGTAACTTTTGGCCTTTGTCTAAAAATATAGACGCTGATTTATATGTTAATTGGTATTATGCAAAATCAGATTTTGTTAAAAAAACAATAAAAAAATATATTCCAGATTTAAATATCAATGGAAATTTTGTAGCCAAGGCATGGGCAAAAATACTTGATGGAAAAATAGCAAATGTTGATTCTAGAGTTTCAGCAGATAAGGTCTCTTATCTTTATGATAAAAAAAATTATGGTTTGCAATTTTCTCAAGCAGAAATAAATTATTCAGATAATAAAGCAAAAATATTCTTTCCGGAAACTTCTAAAATTATTAGTGATAAATATTCCGCTAGTTTTAAAGATTTGGTTATAGGCGGAGATTTGGGTAATCATAAATTTACTGCTTATGGAAAAAATACAGAGCTAAATTTAGATAAATTATTTAATAATAAAATTGAATTAACCAATTTTTCAGTAAGCTCTAAAATTAACAACAATAATTTTTCTATCGATAATTTTGTACTAAAAAATTCATCTGACAATATTAATATCAATGGAGATATGAACTCTTCTGATTTATCAGTGAACATATTATCAGCAGATGTAAATAAAGTTTATAAATATTTACCCAATATAATAGATAAAGATGTGATTTTATGGGTTAAAAATAGTTTTTTATCGGGAAAAGTTATTAATGGTAAGGCTAATTGGCATAAATCTCTTTCTGAGCATGAAAATAAGTTAAATATAAATTTTGATATAAAAAATTCAGCATTACACTATGCTGATCACTGGGAAAATATTAATGATCTAAATGCTAATATCGATATATCAAATAAAAACTTAAAATTTAATATTAATTCGGGGAAAATTGGTAGTGCTGTAATTAAAAAAGCTTCTGGCAATATGCTGGACATGAAAAAAGGTGCCGTGCCAATTTTAAATATTTCTAGTGATATAACCGGCGACACTCTTGATGGAATTAATTATTTAATTAACAGCCCATTAAAGAATAAATTTATTGGTCTAAAAGATCTTGGTATTAATGGAAAAATGGACTTGAATTTGAATATTTCAATGCCATTAAAGCAAGGTTTAGATTCAGTAATCTTAGGGCAGATAAATTTTAATAATAATATTGTTAAAAATAAGTCTATTCCTTTTGAAATTAAAAAAATAACAGGGGATTTAAATTTTACAACTAATGGTTTCGAAATTAAAAATGCCAGAGCTGAGGCTTTAGGTCATGAATTTATAATTAAAGCTAACAATTATAATTCTAAAAAATCAGATATTATTTCAGCAGCAGGTAATATTGATTCAAAAGATCTTGTTAAAATATCAAATTTGCCATTAAAAGATTTAATTTCTGGTAATACAGATATTAAAGTTAATATTGTATTGCCAAAAGTAGCTAACAAATCTAATTATGTAGAAATTTTGTCTAATCTTGAAGGGGTGTCTTTTAATCTATTGCCGCCACTTAATAAGTCAGATAAAAAATCAACTAGAAATTTGCTGGCTAGATATAATTTGAATAATAAATATTGGGAAATATCTTCAGGTAATTTTAAATTTAATGATAACAAAGCATATAAT
>CAYGUI010000049.1:0-9596 GCA_964353115.1 uncultured Gammaproteobacteria bacterium | reverse complement strand
GTCATGTGAGAGTAGGTCACTGCCAAGCATTTTATTCCTTAAATCCCAATGTATTAGTTTATGTTGGGATTTTTTTTTGTTTATAATTTTTAAATATCTTATTACTACTTTGTTGCTACCATATCCTAAAGACACCACAGCTCGTTTTTGGCGAGAATTATCTGATAATTCTAATTTTCAAGAAAAAAATTATGGCTCTGAATCTAAATTTTTAAAAAATAAAGTAAAAATATTGCCTCCTTTACCAAAAATAGTTGTTTCTGCAGCAGTTTCTCAAGCTCAGGGGCATTCTATAGGATATTGCGAATTATCATCTGTACATTCCCCGACATCTCGCTCATCTAGAGGATTTCCATCCTTCTAAAACTTGACAATTGTTCTATCCCGTCTTATTCTGGCAAAGAAGGAGGAACTTTATGTATGGATACACATTCAGAATCACAAACACATCACCAAGAAGAAAATAATCCAATTTTAAAATATTGGCCACTTTTTGCATTAATAATTATTTCAGCTATATCAGGATTAGCTATTTCTTTTGGTCGTGATAATGTAGGTTATTTCATGCCATATTTTATGGGAATGTTTTTAACAATTTTTTCTTTATTAAAGATATTCAATCCAATTCAGTTTGCAGATGGATTTCAAATGTATGACTTAGTTGCAAAAAAATATCGTATATATGCCCTATCTTACCCAGCTATAGAGCTATTTTTAGGCCTAGGATTTTTATCTTTTTTGAGTACTAATTTATTTTGTATTTTGACAATAATAATTATGTCAATAGGTACTGTAGGAGTTGTTAAAGCGTTAAAAGAAGGTCTTAAAGTCAATTGCGCTTGTATGGGAACAGTGCTAAACGTTCCCTTATCAACTGTAACTTTAACTGAAGATATAGGAATGATTGTTATGTCATTATTTATTCTTTATAGAAATTTTTAAAATTCTAAATGAATATTTTTTTAATCGCTACAGGCGGGGCACTGGGAGCATTGTCTCGTCATTATTTAGGAAGGATAATTAGTCATGCTCCTATTTCAACTTTTTGTATTAATATACTTGCTAGTATTTTATTAGGATTATTAATTGCAATACTCGCTAAATATGATTTTGAATATCCGACTAAAATTAATCTTTTTATCGCTGTAGGTTTTTTAGGATCATTTAGTACTTTTTCAACTTATATTAGCGAAATATATTTATTAATAATAAATAAAGGCTTAATTATTGCCATTGCCTACGCTTGCTCATCCGTTATTTTATCTTTATTATCATTTTATTTAGCATTAAAAATAATTTAATTTATGCAACAGGTTAAAGGATTATTCAAAAGTTGTTTTGGTTTTTTATTACCAAAAAAAGGATCTAAAAAAGCATATTCACCTATCATTGCTCAATATGTTGGAGTAAATTTTAATCCAAATATGCCAAAAATTTTGGCAGAAAATTTAATTCCATTTAAATTAATGAATAGAGTTTATTTGGCATTCGCTGGAATTATTGATAATAGATTGACTTATCAAGCAGATATAAATATTTTCCGGCAAACTATTTTAGCAATTAGACAGCAAAACCCTAAGGCACAAATTTTAATAACTTCTGCACCATATCAAGGCGGTGTTTATGTTGATGCAGCAAAAAATGCAGATCTATTTGCCGATAGTATCGTCGAATTTATTAGAAAATTTGGCCTCGATGGCTATGACATGGACTGGGAAGACGGTATTGATGCAACGAGTTTAAATATTTTACTGAAAACTATATCTGAAAAATTACAAGCAGCAAGTAAGCAGGATGGTAAAAAATATTTTTTAACTTTAGCTGTTTGGCCATATCCAAATAATTATGACATCGATTTTATAAATAAATACGTTGATAATATTAATATAATGTCTTACGGCGTCGGCGATGGTTTAAAATCTGATGCTGAAGAATATGTTAGTCAAGGAATGGATCCTGCAAAAATTATTGGCGGTGTTGAAACCGAAGCTGATTATTCAGGTGGCGTTGATACTTTAGGTCCTAATGGTAGTATTGCACAAAAAGCTCATTATGCCATAACACGAGTACCGCCACTTGCAGGTATGTTTGGCTGGCGTGCTGATAATGATTATGTTAATAAAAATACAGGACTTCCTAGTTGTAGTGGTGCTCGTTGCTTGTATAATAGTGCTCGCAAAGAATATTAAAGCACAACCCGCTCACAAAACTTTTCGTTATATAAACCAGAAGATTTTATTAGATCTAGAACTTTTTCTTTAAAGCTATCACCAAAATTTTCAAGTGGGTTATTTTTTTGATAATTTATAATATTTAATCTGGCATTATTTTTATGCTCAAAGCTGGTTTTAATTAATTCTTTTTCATGTAGCAAAGATTTTCCCAAGTTAGTCATGCTGTGTTGAGTATCAACATAATAATCGAGCTCTTGTGACCAAATATCTCCTAATTTAAATTTTACTACTTCTTTAAGAATTGGGAATATTTGTAAATTTGGAATTTTGGCATTACTTAAGAGATCTTTTTGTAAATCCAATTTGCACTTATTAAAATCAATAATATTAGCTTGATGCAGGAAATATTCTTTTTGCAGTGTCTTGAAAGTTCTAAGCTCGGCCTGACGGCGCATATCCTTATCAAGCTCTGTTGCATACCACAATGAAGAATACTTTTGTTGATCAATATCAATTGTGCATTGATTACCAATCGGCATGCCGCAAGTATGAACAACGTCAAAAAAAGAATTAAAGTTATAAATAAAATCATAAGTTGAGCTATCGACCAGCTCAGAATAACATTTTTTAAAACTTACTCTATCAATATCATTAATACTAGGTTTTGGAGTAATAAGATCATAAACACAATTAAATCCAGGCTGACCATAAATCACGCAATCGCGCATGTTTTTGGTATATGCTATTTTTTCATAAACTTCTCGAATCATGGGATTAAGATCATTGGTCAGAGATTTGAAATATGCATTCCACTTATTATATTGATCTGCTGCACACTCTCCGATGTTAAATGCGGCTGCTGAATAAAAAGCAGAAGGGGCGATTACAACATTTGCCATTTTAGCTTGAGATTTTATGGCTTCAAAAGTACAGTCATTAAATTCCTGTGGGCTACTTTGCAATTTTTTTCTTATAATTTTAACCTGATGATCTATAAATAATTCTTGTAAATGCGGTGTTGGATATTTTTTAATAATACTTCCGACTTGTGGTGCATTAAAACAAATCGCCGGACGTTTATTACAGGCAAAATCTAATTTATTCGCTTGAATTGCCATTAATTGCGCCAATCCACCGCCAAGCGAGTGACCAGTGAAGTATAAGTTTTTTAGGTTTTTGTATTTTTGTCTCATATCTTTATAAAATTTTAAAGCATCACTAAAAGCCTGGGGCCATTCGGTATGGGCCATTTTTAAATCATGATGAATAAAATCATAAATATCGTCACTACCGCGAAAGGCAATTATTCCCGTTGATATTGGTTTTGTTAAATCTTTCGCTTCTTTTGTTGGCACATAAAGAGCAGCAAAGAATCCGGAGGTTAGTGGCTTTGAATCGTCAATTCGAGTAAGACCATGCTCTGCTTGCAAAATACTATTTGGATAAAAACTATCAATAGGTTTATTTTCTTTACTATCAATAATAATTTCTGGATAAAGCATTTTCACTTTAGGAAAATAAACATCACTTGCAGCTCTAATGCAATCTTCTAAAGTTATATCTGTATTCATATATTTAACTCCTTTTTAATATTAATTTTTAACTTCACATGAATATTCTTTACCGCGCCATAAAGTAAAATATTCGTTTTTTAGATCCGGTCTTTTGATATACACACTTAAATCGTAATTCCAGTCACTATAATAAGCAGCCTTTTTTATATACTCACAAGACTCTTTCATCATGTTTTTTGGCACAGGAAAAATATAAAAATCTTTTGGATAATGATAGGCGCGATTAATTTGAAAATCAGGACCAGATTTTTTTTCGAGCCAAATAGAAAGATGATCTTTTTCTTCCATTAGTTGATGACAAAAAGTACCGTACTTTAAATAATCAATTCCCGGATAAATATTACGTATATAAGTATCTATACTTGTACTGCCTAAAACTCGAGGCGTATCCGAAATATTGTCAGTATCTGTATTGCCAAAAAAGCTGCGCATGTAAAAATCAATGCTCACATTTCCCATTTGTCGTGATCCAATTTCTACTAAACTAGCAACTGTACTACTAACAGTATTAAATTGATCCCATGATCCAATAATTCCCGGCGGCAGCCAGTAGTCATCACGATGCTCAACAAAAAAATGCACGGCACATTCATAATCTTCAAACTGATATTTATTTTCCGGGCGTGATTCTTTTATAGTAATGCCCACACCGTATAGATATTTACCAAGATTAATGGCTTTTTTTAAATCAAGATCTGCCATCCATGCATTGTCATTCGCCATAATTGCAAAGTCTTTGGTGTAGTAAAAAGATTTAAATCCGCCTGCTGGAATTTTAATTTTTTCAATTTCAGCGACAAAATCTAAAGTCTCTTGATTGGTATGAACTTCTGGGGGAAATATTTTTGAATAAGAAAATGATGAATAAAATAAAGATATGAGAAATAAAATAAAAAAATTAAATCTCCATGCAACTTCCATGGTACTGCTCCTGACTAAATTTTAGTCAGAATAGCATAATTAGGATCCTGTGTCATAATATTTAAGAGATATTAAATTTTAAAGGGATTTATGAATTTTATGGAAAAAATATACAAAAAAGGACTGTTAGCTATTTCTGTTAATTTTTTAGTTAGCTGTGATCCAGCTATTATAGAGCCATTTACTCCATCAGATCCTCCTAAATGCTCTGAGCTACAAATTGGCGATGAATCATTTGGTGGATATATTGTGCAAGTTGCAGATCAGAGCAATGGAAATGTTTGTAAAATATTGTCAGAGCAGGCTGTACTTCGAAAAGACTGGGGGTGCTCTGGATCTGAAGCAGTGGCAACAGGAGCTACGAGTCAAGATGATGGGGCTGACAATACTCAAAAAATAATTCAGTTCTGTAACGAACCAGATATTGCTGCAACTTACTGTAGCAATTCATCTTTTAATGGACAGATTGATTGGTATTTGCCAGCATCAAATGAATTATTACTAATTTACAATAATCGTACAGTTATAGAGCAAGCAGGTTTTAATTTTCCATTATTTTCAACTAATAACTATTGGTCATCAACAGAATCGAGTGCAACATTCTCTAAATACATTGCATTTTCAGGAGATGAGCCTGGATCTTTATTGGATGCTGAAAAACTTAATGCTTATAATGTTGTTTGCTTAAGATCATTTACTGAATAACACCACAACCGATGCGCGCTCCGCCGCCACCAAGTTTTTCTGGTGTGTCGGAGTAATTATCGCCACCAGCGTGAATCATAATGGCATGATTTTTTATGGTATCGATAGATTTTATACGCGGCGCAAGCATTGCTAAGTTTTGTGTTTTACCATCTTTATCAACATATAGCGCCGGTAAATCTCCTAAGTGACCGTTGTTATTATATGGACCTAAATGTTTATTAGTATTTTGTGGATCAAAATGTCCTGCTGCAGACATGCCGTGATCTTCACAGCTGGCATGTTGATGAATATGAAAACCATGAATACCACTAGGTAAATTAGTTAACTCTGGTGTAATTAATAAACCATTTCTAGTTTCACGAAAAGTAATAGTGCCAATTTTATCATTACTTTGAGTATTAAAAATTTTTACTTTGAGCTCTTTGTGTTCACGACATGATGATAGTAATAATGCAGATCCAATTAACGACATCTTAAATAATTTTTTAATCATTTTTTCTCCAGTAAATTATTAATATAAATAATATCTGCCCGATGCAGATTGCCAACTAATCTTTTTAATCGTAAGCGATCTAAAAAATAAGTATGACGCGCCAGACTATAATCACTGCGTGTTTGAAATTCTTGTGCTATTTTTTTTGTTACGTCGGTAGAGTTTTCTGTTCCAACATTATAAGCTTTGCGTGCTGAGTCAGTAGATTTTTTTGCAGCCTCAACAGCAACTTTCAATGCTTTTGTTTGTTCAATATCAGCTTTTATAGTTCGATGAGCTGCAATTACATTTTTTCTTGTTGTACGTTGCACAAATTTATAATTCTCACGTGCGACAATGTAATTAAATTGTGATTGCTCTGTTAATGCAGTTACACTGCCGCCAGTATAAAGATTTATAGAGCCATTTAAACCCACTGACCAGGTAAGCTGCCATTCAGTTCCTTCAGCTTTTGCTGTTCCAAAAGAAGCTGCTAAATTAATAGTAGGGTAGTGTGCGCCGTAATTTATACTGATATTTTTTTTAGCAGAAAGCATTTGATAATAGCTAGTTTTAATTTCAGGATTATTTATTTCTGCCTGACGTACCCAATATTCACTATCATTAGATTCTAAACTATCAAAAGGAATATTATTTTTTAATTTATATAAATCATCAAAATTGGTATTTATTATGTTAAAAAGATTGTCTTTGGAGGTTGAAATATTATTTTTTGCTGTAATTAAAGCTGCTTTAGCATTGTCGTAATTAGCTTTAGCTATATAAACATCAGAAATAGTATCTTGTCCTACTTTAAAGCGAGCATTAGTTTGTTTTTGAAATTCAAAAAAACTTTCTGTTGATTTTTTCTGAAACTCTAGCTCATCATAATTTTGCAATACATCAAAATATGCTGTTGCTAAATTTAAAATTAAATCTTGTTGGGCTCCAATATATGTAGAATAAGCAGCTTTCACATTATCTTTAGACTGCCCATAAGTAGCATATGAAGAGTAATCAAAAATTGTTTGCTGTAAAGTTAAACTATAAGTTTGTGTATTACTACTGGTATTACCCGGTGTTACCTGATGACTATGAGTATAATTCCCAGTTGCTAAAATTTGTGGCAATAAAGGGGCTCGATTAATATTTATTAATTCACGCGCAGCGTTATAAGTTTCTCGAGCATTTTGATAAGTCATGTCATAGCGTTCAGCTAAATCATACGTATCTAATATTCCAAATGTTATTGCCTGCGCATTAACAATAAAACAGCTAGTTATAGTAAATAATAATTTTCTCATTATTTTTTGCCTGATTTTTCTAGCCAGTTATTAACCATTTGTAAGTCATTTATTGTTAAAACACCAACCGTTTGCTTAAGCAGTAACATATTATTAATGTAATCATACTTAGATTGGGCTTCTAAGTTTTTTTGTTGATACAGTAAAGTTAATTGATCAAGAACATCAACACTAGTTCTAGTTCCAACTTCATAACCAGCAATAGAAGAATCAACAGAGCTTTGTGCTGATTTTACTGATTCCTTACGCGCACTTATAAGAGTAATATTATTAAGTACCGTGCGATATACTTTTTTGGTATTGGTTTCGGCAGTACGCTCTGCTAAATGATAATTAGCATGCGTTGCTTGATAATTATATTGTTGTTGTCTTGTTGTTGCGAATACCGAGCCACCTTGATAAATCGGTAGTGATGCTGTTGCACCAGCTGACCATGTGCCATTATATGTTGTGCTAGTAGTAAAAGGTGATGGCGGTGTTTGAGAGCTAGTTAAAGTTTTATCACTTTTGCTTCCGCCGTAGCTACCATTCGCTGTTATAGTTGGAAAGTGTCCACTGCGAGCTATTTGTATATCTTTAATCGCAATTTTATCGTCATATTCAGCTGATAAAAGTGGCAAGTTATGTTTACGTGCGGTATCAATCCAGTGATCTAAATTATTTGGAGTTGGTGAAACAGGTTTAAAATTTTTAGCAGAAAGAGGAGCTATACTTTCTGGTGCGCGATCTATTAATACCCTAAAATCCTCCATTGAATTTTTGGCAGTATTTTCAGCCCCTATTGTCTTGGCGCGAGAAACATCGTAACTTGCTTTTGCATTATAAACGTCAGTAATAGGAGCCAATCCAACTTTAAATCTTTGATTTGATTGATTATATTGTTTTTTATTAGATTTTTCTTCACTTATTGAAAACTGTAGAAAATCTTGTGCTGCAAGAGCTGAAAAATAAGTTTGAGCTACCCGAATCATTAAATCTTGTGCTGCAATCTCAAGTTGAATAGCTGCTTGACGTGTTAAATATTTATCTTGCTGGATTGTAAGCCATTGATCAATTGCAATAATTGATTGATCTAAATCTAGAGCGTAAGACCAAGTCATTGCATTGACTGTACTAGAGTCGGAATATTTTCCCCATCGTTGTAAAATATTACTGCTTAAACTAATTTGTGGCAAAATTCCTGCGATATCAATACTATATTGTAAAGATGTTGCTTTCATTGTGGCTCTTGCCGCTAAAAAAGTTGGATCTTTTTGTGCCGCTTCATAATAAATGTTAAGTAAAGTATCTTGGGCAAAAATATTAGAGATATTAAATATATTTGCGTATAAAAGACACCTAAGAGCTTTTTTATTAAATAGAATATTTTTCATAGTCTTTACTTTTTTTTGTTATCAGTGGCGAAACGCAAGTTTCAAATAACGAACGCTCTTGCCAATGACCATATTCATCTCTTGTTAACAGCATCAACTTCATAATTGGATAATCGCCAATAATTGCTGCTAATCTACCATTTAAATTTAAACTTTCTTTGAATACTTCAGGGAGTTTTTTTAATGAACCAGAGATAACAATAACATCATAGTTTTCATTTTGATCCCATCCACAGCTACCATCTCCTTCTTCAAGCGTTACATTATCTAATTTTAATTCTTTTATAATTTTAGCAGCTTTTTTTAATAATTTCGGTTCAATTTCTATACTTGTCACGCTATGGCCTAGTTTTGCCATAATTGCAGTCATATAACCAGTGCCAGTTCCAATTTCAAGAATTTTATCAGTTGGTTTAATTTTTAACTCTTGAATAATTAAAGCTTGTTCTTTGGGCGGTAACATAACTTCTTGATTACCAATTGGAATGGGGATATCAGAGTATGAAAAATTTCTAAAATCTTGCGGTACAAACTCTTCACGCTTTAACTCGCTTATAATGTTAAGCAAATTTGGCTCATTGACTCCCCATGGTATTATTTGATTTGTAATCATATTTTTATGAGTATGCTCTACGTCCATAATTTTTTCCTAATTTAGTTAAAATTTATTCTATCTTTTACTGTTATATTTAAATTATTGTCTATATTAAACGTTATATCTTGTGCTTTGAAAGTTAAATTATTTTTAATAGCGATTATTTCGCTATTATCGCAGCTAAATTTAAGTTGGTCAGAGAAAATATAGTCAAGATCTTGTGATTCACATATAACTTCGTCATTATAAATTTCTATTTTTTCAGCGGTTTGTTTAATAATGGCTTGTGCTGTTGTTAATGTAATTTCATTATCTTGTATTAAGATCTTACTAAAAAACTCGTTACTTTTAGCTGTAATTTCTATATTATTATTTTTATTAAATTTTATATTTAAATTTTGTGACATGGCGAAAATCTTATTAAAGAATAAAAGTAATTCTATCGAATTTTTATCTAGTGATAGTGAGATAAAAT
>CAYGUI010000048.1:0-9938 GCA_964353115.1 uncultured Gammaproteobacteria bacterium | reverse complement strand
GTGAAATTATTAAATGTGATTTAAGATTATTAATTTTAAAATTTTTCTGATAAGCCCATTCATTTATTCTTATTATTTCGGGACTATAAACATACTCCCCCGTCTGCAGATAAATATTATAATTATTTTGACCATTTATATACTGGCGTATAACCTCTTGTTGCTTACTATCTCCTGATAGCTTCAGTAAGCTAATAATGCTTTGCGCCTGTTGAAACGTTTTAGCATTAATAACCTGAACTTCCTGGTACCTTATTGATTGCAATAAAATCATACTGATAATTAAACCATCAATTAATATAATTAACGGAAAAGCCATAATATCTTTATATTTAATAAATAATTTACTCGTTGAAACCCGTAATATTACCCCTAAAGCGATGATGGCGAGCATTATGACAGGGGTTGGGTATTGGATATGAAATACTGAGTAAATATTTATTAAATTTGGTACAAAAAAATAAGTAATAAAGTGAAGAGCAAATGCTGTGATGATATAAAGGGCGCCAGCAAGTGACAGCCCCACAAAAAATAAGTTATTTGAATTAGAAACAGAGTAAATACCTAATACAAAAACTATATGAAAAACTATAGAAGTATCAAATACCTTTACTGGATACACTATAAAAAATATTAATAGTCCAAACCATCCAATTAAAAATAATAGGTTCTCTAACCTGTCCCGTAATAATAAGTTATTTTTCATCATATTTTATAAATATAGCATCACTTTTAAAATATAGCCCCTTGTTCTAAACTTAAACATATGAATAAGAATACATACCCTATAAGCATACTAGATGGCATCTATAGCCCCATACTGGTTACTGACGTCACAATGCAGATTACTTATGCCAACCCAGCTATTGAACGCATAGCTAATCATAAAATTAGTAAATTTACTGAATTAAATTTAAAAGATTTAATTTCTGATGACTCCTGTAAAAAAATATTTTCTATTTTTAAAAATAATAAAAATAATACTAATGAAATAGAATTAATGCTAAAAAATGGTCGCCGTATAAGTGCGACTATACAAGATTTATCTGATGACGAAATGATGATTTGTTTTTATGAAACAAGGACATCCTTACAATATGAAAAAGTCTTAAAAGAACTAGGTGATATTAGTTACAATAAGAACTTATCTTTAAGTGAGAAAATATCTCAGGCCCTGGAAATGGGGTTAAAATTTTATCACCTTGATACAGCAATAATTGCAGAAATTAATGAAGATGAAGGCGCATATCTTATTCGATACACTTTTCCAATATCAAAAGAATTTAGAGCTGGCATGAGCTTGAAATTACAGGAGACCTACTGTCAATATACATTTAAAGAAAACAAAATTTTTTCTTTTTCTGAAATTGCAGAAATTGAAAATTTAGACAAGCATCCTTGTTATCAAAAATTTAAAATAGAAGCATATATTGGAATTCCATTAGTTATAAATAATGAAAAATATGGGGCTCTTGCTTTTTTCAGTAAAAAAGTTCGCAAACCTAATTTTAGTAAAGAAGATTTTGATTTTATTGAATTACTTAAAGATTGGATTGAACACGAATTATCACGTGCACGATATATAGCAAAAATTGAAGCTATAAAAAAAGAATTAGAAGCTGCAAATAAAGAATTAAAATTTCTAGCAAATTATGATCAATTAACTAACCTGGCGAATAGAACATTGCTATTTGAAGGTTTAAATAAAATGCTAGCTAGCGCAAAACGTTACGGTAATAATAATGGCGCGATATTATTTATTGATATTGACAACTTTAAAGCCATAAATGATCAATATGGGCATGATGCCGGGGATGCGGCATTAATTTTTACAGCCGAAAACTTGAAAAAATCCTTTCGTGAAAGTGATATTGTAAGTCGCTATGGCGGCGATGAATTCGCTGTTGTTTTAACTAATATAAATAATCAAGAAGAATGTAAAAAATCTATTGAAAAATTATTAGGACTTTTTTACGAAAAATTAGTTTTTAAGAATCAAAAAATTGTAATAGAATTGAGCATCGGAGTTGCATTTTTTCCTGAGCAAGGTACTGATAGCTCTATATTACTTAATAAAGCAGATCAGGCTATGTACAAGGCTAAGAATAGTAACGATATTTTTTATTTTTCTTCCAATAAATAAATTAATTTGGTCATGATATTAACCTCTCCTATTTTCTCCATAGTTGCAATTTTATTACTATCGTTAATATCTGTATTATTTTTTCAAAAATTAAAATTACCAAGTATTTTAGGGTACCTGCTTGTTGGAATTATTTTAGGAAAAAGTGGCATTGATTTATTTTATCTTGATAATAATTTAAAACTTCTCGCTGAATTCGGAATTGTATTTTTATTATTTACTATTGGCCTTGAATTATCATTTGATAAATTATCGCAACAAAGAAAAAATATTATATTAGTAGGTGGCCTACAAGTTATTATTGGCACTATTTTCCCAGCAATTGTAGCCTGGTTTTTAGGCATGCGTGCCCAAGGTGCTATAATCGCTTCTGCTGCTATAGCACTATCATCTACAGCTATCATCACTAAATTATTAGCAGAGCAAAATGAATTTCATACTAATTATGGTCGCTTATCTTTTGCTATTTTACTATTTCAAGATATTGCTGCAGTACCTTTTTTAATTATAATTCCAACCCTTGGCTCAGGTGCAGCGGATAACGAAATTATTTATCTTTTAGCATTAATGCTATTAAAGGGTTTTGCAGCATTATTATTTATGATTTTATTTGGCAAAAATATTTTACCTTTTGTTTATAGGCGAATAGCTAAAAGTAAGTCATCTGAAATATTCATGTTAACTACGCTGGTAATAATTTTAATTGCTGCCTTGATAACACATTCAATGGGATTATCATTTGCTCTTGGAGCATTTTTAGCTGGAGTTGCACTTGGTGAAAGTGCATATTTGGAAGAAATTCAGCGGGATATTAAACCTTTTAAAGACGTATTATTAGGATTTTTCTTTATTACTGTTGGAGCACAACTAGATATTTTTTCTATCGGCAAAAATTGGTATTGGGTTATATTTTTGCTAACTATGATTACTTTATTTAAATCTGTTTCAATATCATTTATAGCTAGTTTTTTTGGAAGAGTACCGCCTAAAACTGCAATTAGAACGGGTATTATCCTCTCTCACTCTGGAGAATTTGGTTTTGCCTTATTAACACTTGGCATGCAATATAATATTTTTAAAGAAGATTATGCCCAAGTTATATTAGCCGGGATAATCACATCAATGTGCTTATCACCTTTTATTGTTACTTATAATAATCAAATCGCTGATAAAATATTAAAGTATATTTTTCCTAAAAAAAATCCTAGTGAATCCTAATGAACCATAGTTAAATATCTAGGAATTAAAAAATGGTTATATGGAAACTTATCGACATCCTTCACCAAGCTTTCCATATCGGCTTCATTAGTAATAAATAATAAATGCTCAACATCATCTAATAATTCTTCTCGCTCACCACCAAGCTCTTCAATTTCAATCACATCAGCTATAAATGATCCGCCCCATAAATGAACGAATTTTTTTGCTAGCTCTTGATTTGGAAAAGCAATATAAGCCCTTTTTTTATCGATAGAAAAACACCAAGGACCGCCGACAACTTCATGATCTCGTTCTATTACTGGATCATAGATAGTATATTTTGACATACCAATCTCCATTTTTTAGTTGTTGCTTTTATATTATAAATATAGTAAATTGGGAGTTTTTTTCAAGTTAACATTCTGGGGATGTTTTAAAATATGGATTTAGTTATTGCGTCTAATAATGAGCATAAAATAAGTGAGTTAAAAAATTTACTACCATTTTCAAACTTTAAAGTTTATAGTGTGAGCGAATTTTCAACTTATCCGGCTGAAGAAATCGGCAAAACTTTTGTTGAGAATGCAATTATAAAAGCACGCCATGCGGCAGCGCACGCCAACATGCCGGCCCTTGCCGATGATTCTGGGCTAATAGTTCCTGCGCTTAATAATGAGCCAGGTCTTTTCTCTTCGCGTTATACCAGTGGTGGAGATGAAGCTAATCGTAAAAAATTAATTGAAAATATATCTGGGGTAGCTCCTGATAAACGCTTGGCATATTATTACTGCTGCCTTGTTTTATTAGACGATGTTAATGACCCATGTCCGATTATTGCGGAAGGAAAGTGGATTGGTGAAATTATTCCTGAAGAGCGCGGAGCAAATGGCTTTGGTTATGATCCTTGTTTTTATTTACCAGAATTAGGTAAAACTGCAGCTGAATTGTCTTCGCAAGAAAAAAATAAATTAAGTCATCGCGCTATTGCGATGGAAAATTTGGTGCAACAACTAAAATGTCTTCATTACCTTTAAGTCTATACATTCACCTTCCTTGGTGCGTAAAAAAATGTCCTTATTGTGATTTTAATTCGCACCTAAAACCAGTTAATATTCCAGAAGATGAGTATTTTAAAGCTTTGCTAGAAGATTTAGATCATGATTTAAATTTAATAAGTGATTTAAAAAATAAAAATTTAATATCAATATTTTTTGGTGGCGGCACTCCTAGTTTATTTAGTAGCAAATTTATTACTAATTTATTAGAAAATATTAATAAAAAAATATCGTTTGCTCCTAATATAGAAATAACTTTAGAAGCCAACCCAAACTCCACTGAGTATAAAAAATTTAAGGATTTTAACACTGCTGGAATAAATAGAATTTCTCTTGGCGCCCAAAGCTTTCAAGATGAAAAATTAAAAATTTTAGGTCGAGCTCATGATACTAACGATATCTATAATGCTATTAATGCAATAATTAGCAGCAATATTACAAATTTTAATATTGACCTAATGCACGGGCTGCCAAATCAAAGCTTAGATGATGCCTTGTTTGATTTAAGTCAAGCAATAGAATTTAATCCTCCGCATTTATCTTGGTATCAACTAACACTCGAGCCAAATACCGTTTTTGCTAAGTTTCCACCCAAGTTACCGGATGAAAAAATATTAGATGCTATTTTTAAAGCTGGAAAAAATTTATTAGAGCAAAATAATTATATAAATTATGAAGTTTCAGCTTTCGGAAAAGAAAACCATTTTTGTCGTCATAATTTAAATTACTGGCAGTATGGCGATTATTTAGGAATTGGCGCTGGCGCTCATAGTAAGATTACCAGTAATAGTAAAACAATCCGACTCGACAAACACAAAAATCCCACTAAATATTTAAGCAGCTCTAATTATATAAACTCACAAAATATTATTAGTGACCCAGAAAGGATTTTTGAGTTTATGCTAAATAATTTAAGATTAACTGATGGCTTTGATATTAATAATTTTAAATTATATACAAATATTGATTTTAATCTTATTGAAGACAAAATAAATAAATTAATAAATAAAAACTTATTAATAAAAAATAATAATAAAATTTATACTTCAAATTTAGGTAGGAAATTTCTTGATGACGTTATTCAAGAATTTTTGCCGAATTGAAATAGCCAGTATCATTCCCCGTCCAGCTTTTCAATATCATCCCCCGCTCAGCCTTTCAATATCATCCCCCGCTCAGCCTTTCAGGCTGATCTGCCCCCTTCAAAGAAGGGGGATGTATTAATCAATTCTTTTTAAAGCTTCTGTGTAAATTTTTTCGATAACTTTTTTTAAATTTTCAAAAACTTCTTTATTACTAAATCTTAATGTCTTTATTCCATAACACTGCAACAAAGTTTCATCACGTAATTTATCATATTCAATATTTTCTAATAAATTATGTTGCGCTCCATCTAACTCAATGGCAAGTTTAGCTTTGTGACAATAAAAATCTAAAATATACCGGTAAATATTTTTTTGACGCTGAAAATAAAGATTTAATATTTTTCTTTTTCTTAATTTCCCCCAAATTAAATATTCAGCTGGTGTTGGCTTCTTACGCATATCTGACGCAAGTATTTTTTCTGAATTTAATAATCCCCCTTCTTTGAAGGGGGCAGACCAGCCCGAAAGGCTGGGCGGGGGATGATACTGAAAGGCTGGGCGGGGGATGATACTGAAAGGCTACAAAATCATCTTAATTTCAACCTGACCAATAACTCATAACTTATTGTTTTTGCTGCTTTTGCTACAGAATCGATACTGACATTATCTCCCCAAATTTCGACTTCATCACCTATTTGCGGATTTTTAACCAAGCTGCAATCTATTACTATCGTATCCATAGAGACACGAGAAATTAAGTTGCAATACGCGCCTTTATAAAATACCTTAGTCTCAAGACTTGCTGAGCGTGGATAACCATCTGCATAACCGCAGGCAACAACAGCGGCAATCAAATCTTTTGGAGCCTTAAAAGTACAGCCATAACCTATATATTCACCATGTTGAATATTGCGAATCGCCATAACTTTAGCGAAAACTTTACTAACAGATCTAATTCCCAAATCTTCAGCATTTAGATTATTAACAGGAGCCCCACCATAGAGCATAATACCTGGACGTACCCAATCATATTGATACTCAGGGAAATTTATTATACCGGCTGAATTGCATAAACTTTTTTCGAATGGCCAAATTTCAGCAGCTCTTAAAAAATTATCTATTTGAAAAGTATTATGAACATGATCTTTATCATCAGAGCAAGCTAAATGAGAAACTAAAACCGGAGAGCAATTAGCCTGATCTAATACTATATTTAGATCTTCCAATCCAAAACCAAGCCTGTTCATGCCTGAATCAAATTTAACCCAAAATTTAATATTTTTATCTTTGTTTTTATTTATTAAATCTAAATCAGAAAAATTATTTATTAATAAAGTTATATTATGCTCATAAGCTTGATTAATAACATCTTGAGTGATTACCTCACTAAAGACTATAAGGTCTAAATTTAAACTTATGTTATTTTTACGTAGATACAATGCTTCAGATATTCGTGCAACACCAATTGCATCTATTGATAAATTATTTTCTGATAAATAATTAATAATATTAAGCGCACCTAAACCATATCCATTAGCTTTAGCCATGATAATTATTTTTTTATCAGGCGCATATTTTTTTATTTGAAAATAATTATTTTTTAAAGCTTCATAATCAATAACTTGCGTGATCATAATAATCAGGGCTTGGATTATCGAATCTACAGTAGCTACCAAAAAACTGTAATCTCACTGTACCAATTGGACCGTTACGTTGCTTACCAATAATAATTTCTGCCATACCTTTATCAGGTGAGTCTTCATGATAAACTTCATCGCGATATATAAACGCAATAACATCAGCATCTTGCTCAATCGATCCAGATTCTCGTAAATCAGACATTACTGGACGCTTATTAATTCTTTTCTCAAGCTCACGATTAAGCTGTGATAAAGCAACAACTGGAACCTTTAATTCTTTTGCTAATGCTTTTAACGAACGTGAAATTTCTGAAACCTCATATGCACGACTTTCAGCCTTATCCTTTAATTGCATAAGCTGCAAATAGTCAATTACGATTACTCCTATTTCACCATGATCACGCACAATACGCCGCGCTCGCGCACGAATCTCACCAGGAGACAAAGATGGAGTATCATCAATAAATAATTTAGTGCCCGATAATTGCGACACAGCTGAAGCAAAACGTGGAGCATCTTCGTCATCAATCTCACCAACACGTAACTTTGTTTGCTCAATTCGTCCTAAGGATGAAATTAAACGCATTGTTAAAGCTTCAGCTGGCATCTCAAGACTAAATACCAACGCAACTTTATCAGGATTAGCTACCGCAACATGCTCAGCAATATTAACCCCAAGCAAAGTTTTCCCCATCGATGGGCGACCAGCAACAATAATTAAATCTGATGGCTGTAAACCTGAAGTCATTTTATCAAGCTCTTCAAAACCAGTAGAAACACCAGTCATTTCAGAATCAGACTTGCTTAGCTGATCTATTCTTTCAATCGTGGTTTTTAAAATATCTTTAATATTGACTGGGCCAGTACCATGAATATTTTGATTGGCAATATTAAAAACTTTAGTCTCAGCCCTGTCTAATAAATCAGCAGAACTTAATGCTTCTGGGCTAAAAGCTTGTTCAATGGTTTCTGTACAAGCCGAAATCAACTGACGAACTACTGAGCGCTCGCGAACAATTCCTGCATATGCACTAATATTTGCTGCACTTGGAGTATTTTCAACCAAGTCTATTAAATATTGCATGCCGCCGACAGAATTAAGCTCTTGAGCTTTGGCTAATTCTTCACTCACTGTCACCACATCGATTGGCTGTGAGCTAGATGTTAGCCGCTTCATAGTACGAAACAAAAGTTTATGACGTGGCTCATAAAAGTCTTGTTCGCCTATTTTTTCAATTACTTGATCCCAAGAATCATTGGATAACATTACACCACCAAGAACTGATTGCTCAGCTTCTTGCGAATGAGGTGGAATTTTTAAATATTTATCAATATTTGTACTAGATGATTTTATATTCGACATATATTAAATTATAGCGCTTTACTAGCAATAGAGCATAAGTCTTTATCATGATTAATAGATTCTGAAACAATTTGATTACATCCGAGCAGACTATGATAAACAAAAGTTTGATCAACATAAATATTACTAAGGTTTAAATTAACTGTAGGATCAATTTTGGTTATGTTACTACGATAAATTATAAATGGCACATGTTTTTGCTCAATAGGAGCCGACTCTACTGTTTTACCATGACCATATATTCCATGCTCACCCAAAGATTCACCATGGTCGGAAACATATAGCAATAGTAAATTGTTACTAGAAAAAGATGAAATTATATTTTGCAGAACAAAATCTGTATACCTGATTGTACAATTATACTGATTTTTTATACCCTCTTGATAACAAATATTTTTGAAATATTCCGGCACCCTATCTTTATAATCTGAATGACTACCTATTAAGTGAATAACAAAAAATTTATTTTTATAATTTTTATCCTGAGCTAGATATTTTTTAATCAAATCTGGCAATGCTTCATCATAGATAAATTGATCATTTTTTCTATAATCCATATTTATCATTTTTGTTCTATCTATAAGGATATTTGATTCATTTGCTATAGATCTAATTGATGCCTCATAATCTTGCTCAGAAGAAAAATAATATGTCTTATACCCTATATTTTTAAATATAGATATTACGGAATAATAAGATGTTTTTTCTTTACACTCATAGCTTAGAACACACGGAACCGATAGTCTTGTTAGAGTAAAATTAGAATATCCAGAAACATCTAGTATTTTATTTTTTATGCTAGATAAGTAAGGAGTTGTATTTTCATTATAATTATGAAGAGACATTCGGTCATATCTGGCAGATTCGCCAATGACTAACACTACATTATTATATTTAATATTGTGAGAATCAAAGTGATATTTATCTGATAATTTTTCTTTATTTATACCAACCAAATTATAAACAAAATATTCTGTTGTCCCCAGAAATAAAGAAGATGGTGGATATGTATTTAAGGCATATAATACTCTACGTGAGACTTTTGAAATTGGCCTAATAACTTTTGTTGCACCTAAAACAAGAATAATTAACGGCAAAAGAGCGAAAAATATAATTATTATTTTTTTTATAAAAACAGTTTTTTTTACTAAAATTTTTATTTTTGTTATAAAAAATACCCCCACTAGTGAACAAATAGCAAAAAATAGGCTTTCTGATAATGTTAGATAATTAGATATCTTGTCACTAGAATCTGAGATATAAAACAAAAAAGAGTGAACTTCATCAGAAGAAAAAGTATAGCCAAATTTAATATATAAAATAGCTACTAATATTAAAATTACCCATAAAATACTAGTAATAAACTTTATGAGTTTTTCTGAATAAGAAGCTAAATAATTCAAAATTAACATAAAGATAAACTCTATAAAAAAGAAAGCAAATCGAAAAGAT
>CAYGUI010000047.1:0-9971 GCA_964353115.1 uncultured Gammaproteobacteria bacterium | reverse complement strand
TCTTGGCTTTTTAAAAAATATTTTAGTTAGTAAACGCTTGGGGTTAGTAAATGAAGAATTATGATTATGATATTGCAATAGTTGGAGCTGGTATTGCTGGTTTAACTTGTGCGATTGAGTTGGCAAATAATAATTTTTCGGTAATTATTTTAGATAAAACAGTAGAGCCACAATATCCCACCGAAAATCAAACTCGCGTGGTGGCATTAACTCTTGGCTCGTATAAAATTATTAATAATGTAAACGCTTGGGATAAGAATTTAGATGAAAGATCAGGAATATTTTCTGATATTTATCTAATCGATGCTAACGGTCCTGGTAAATTAAAGTTTAATAGCAATATAGCGGGCCTTAATAAATTAGGTTATGTAATTGAAAATAATTTATTAACTTATAATTTATATAATCAAGCTCAGAAAAATAAAAATATAGAGTTTTTATTTAATGCAACTCAAGAAAATATAAAAGATATTATTAATAAATCTGAATTAACTATTGGTGCAGATGGTGCTAATTCTATCGTAAGACATATTTTTGATCTTAAAACTAAAATAACTCCGTATAATCATTCAGCAATTGTTGCGACTATTGAACACGAAAAGGATCATAATAATATCGCTCGACAAGTTTTTAATCATGACGAAATTTTAGCCTTCTTACCATTAAAAGATAAAAATAAATCTTCCATCGTTTGGTCAAACAATCCGACTCAAACTAAAAATTTATTAAGTTTAGATGATTTAGAATTTAATAAAGTTTTGGCTAACAACTTTAATTATCAGCTGGGAAATATAATAAGCTCATCAAAACGATTTTCGTTTGAGCTTAATGAAGTTCGGGTTAATAATTTTGTAACAGAAGGTGCGGCTTTAATTGGTGATGCCGCGCATGTTATTCATCCCCTTGCAGGTCAAGGAATGAATTTGGGAATTTTAGATGCTCATATTTTAGCCAAAGTATTAATTGAAGCTAAAGATAATAAACAAAATATAGCTGATTTAAATACCCTAAAAAAATATCAACGCCGTAGAAAATATCATAATGAAATTATGAGACGCTCAATGCGCGATATAAAATTTTTATTTGGCAGTGAAAATACGGTTATTTCCTGGGCCAGAAATTTAGGATTAAGCCTAATAAATGAAAGCGCCTTAATTAAAAAGCGCTTAATAAAATTTGCAGCTGGGGTTAATTTTTAAGCTCTTTTTGAAGGTGAGTTGCTTATGTTTGCTGCAATATTTACTGGATGAAATGGTATAGCAGCATGAACAACTGGAGCCATTGGCGTCTTAGACTTAGCCCAGTCTTGTTTTACTTTTTCTCCAAGATAATTTAATAAATCATCCTGTTCTTCAGGAGTTCTACTATCAAAAGACGGTGAAATTTGATTAAGTGGAGTTGATGGGTTTCCTGTTGACTGCATAATAAAAGTACCTCAAAAATAAAAATATAAACGCACATTTAATATCACTTACCCAACTAAGTCAAGGGTTTTTCTCTATTTTTTTGTCTAATTCATCCAAACATTCGCCATAATAAAACAACTTAACATCGAACTCAGGAACAATTTCTTGCATAATATCAAGTATTTGCTGTTCAGGATTAGAAAATTGAGGAGTAATATCAGATTTATAAATAATTTTAGCAATAGTAATAAGTCTCTCTAAACCAGATTTATCCGATTTCAAACCAACATTTTTGCAATATATTATTTTTTCAATAAACTCTTCTTTATCAAAAGGCTCATATAATAATGATTGTATTAGAGCATGAGCGCCAATTACTATATATTCATGAGCCGGCTTAGAAAAGATCTCTCGAAAAACATATCGACAAATCTCATATATTTTCTGATTATTAGCCCGTACTTCACGCAGAGATATTCTTTTATAGCGTGATATTGTTAAGATTGTTCGTTCGTGCATAAAATCTTTTTTAATATTTTAACTGCACTGTTTAATGTTGTTTCCGGTTCAGGATTGGGTGAAAAATTATTAATAAAAGGCGCAACTTCAACCAAATCAAATCCTGTAATATTAAAGTTATTTTTAATTACGTTAATTATTTCTAATGCCTGATTTAAGCTTAGACCATCTTTTTCTGGTGTACCAGTTGCTGATGCATAATTAAAATCTAAACAATCGATATCAAAAGAGATATATAATTCATCTATTTTTTTATCTTTAAAATATTGTAAAATTTTTTGCGGATCAGCTTCATTATTCCAAAATTGCTTAATTCCAAATTTATCTTCCCAATATTTTTTTTCTTTTCCTGTTGCACGAATTCCAACTTGCACTACTAAACTTGGATCATCTAAAAATTCTAAAACATGTGATGTCCACGAACCAAAGCACAAATCAATTCCCAAACGTTCGATTAATAAATCTGTATGGGCATCAAAATGCAATAAGCCAGCTTTTATTCCTAATTTTTTGCGTGATAACAAAAATTCTTTTACTAATGGGTAACTTATCGAATGATCACCACCTAACGATACTAAAATTTTATCCGGATAATTTTGGTAAAATTCGCGCGCTACTTCTTCAGTAATAGATAACGGACTAACCGCTAAATTATTTTTTTTACCATACAGAGCCTTTTGGCAAGACTCTATTGTTTCTTGGTTTAAGTATTTGTCGTGTAATAAGTGAGGTATTACTTTTATATCACCCAAATCAAAGAAGTATTTATTTAATTTTTCAGCATATAATTTTTCACGGATAAATAATGGTCCCCAATTTGCTCCGCGGATTATCCCGCCGCCAGTGTCGGAGCAAATTCCGAGCAGGAAATATTTAGGACTGGATTCCCGCCTTCGCGGGAATGACGGGTGTTGGTTTCCCGCCGCTTCCGTCTCGGCCGTCATTTCCGCCTCGGCCGTCATTTCCGCCTCGGCCGTCATTTCCGCCTCGGCCGTCATTTCCGCGCAGGCGGAAATCCAGTTCTTCTTAACCTCATCAGGATCACAAGTCCCATAAATTTTCTGCTGCAACTTCTCACGCTTATCACGCGCAGTATGCACTGTATAAACGCCTTCTCCTGGCGGAACTAAATAATCTAAATTCATAAAGTTATTCCTGGTAATAATTCTTCTGGCAATACCAACTCATCACTCAGCATGCTCGCAACAGGATAAGCACAATAATCAGCCGCATAATAAGCACTTGGCCGATGATTCCCACTATTACCAACACCACCGAATGGCATTGCCGAACTTGCACCAGTAGTTGGTTTATTCCAATTAATAACTCCCGCAGAAGTTTTTTTATAAAATTCTTCAAACTCTTGTTTATTACCGAACAATCCAGCTGATAACCCATACTCCGTACTATTAGCCAATTGAATAGCCTCGGCCAAATCATCAACCCAAAATAATTGCACAACTGGACCAAAAATTTCTTCGTCCTTTTCAAACATAGACTCAGTCATATCTATAATCCCCGGCGATAATAAACCAGTATTTTCTTGCAATTTTTTACACTTTAAAATTACTTTTCCACCAGCTTCAACGCGCTCTTGTATTTTATTTAAAATCTCATCTGCAGCATCGCTTGAAATTACTGCGCCACAAAATGGCTCAGGTGTGGCATCATAATTATCTACTTTTAATTTCTCAACCGCTGCAACAAACTTTTCGATAAAATCTTCAGTCCTAGCACTTTTAATTAAAATTAAACGGCGCGCACAAGTACAACGCTGCCCCGCACTAATAAAAATTGATTGAATAGCGTTGTAAACAGCAGCTTTTATATTAGTAATATTATTGGTAATAACTAACGGATTATTTCCGCCCATCTCAAGAGCTAAAATTTTATCAGTGTTATTAACTAAATTTTTTTGTATTTTTAATCCTGTTGCAAAACTACCAGTGAAAAATATGCCATTAAGATTTTGATGATTGGCCAATAAACTGCCACTACCATGAATTAGATTAACAACGCCGCTTGGCAATCCAGCTTCTACTAAATATTCAACCATAAGCTCAGCAACCGCTGGTGTTAATCTGCTTGGTTTTAAAATTACAGTATTTCCTGCAAGAAGTGCTGGAATCATGTGACCATTCGGTAAATGCCCTGGAAAATTATACGGACCAAAAATAGCAACAACACCATGCGGTTTATGTTTTAGCATAGTGCCAGAGTTATTTTCTAAATCTGTCAAATCCCCCGTACGCTCATGATAAGATTTTACCGATATTACAAATTTTCCAATCATTGTCGCAACTTCAGTGCGACTTTCCCACAAAGGTTTTCCTGTTTCACTACCAATTAGCTCAGCAAATTTTTCTTTATTTTTTTCTAATAGTTTGGTGTATTTAGCTAAAATATCTTCTCGCCTTTTAAAATCTAAGTTAGACCAACTATAAAAAGCTTGTTGGGCAGCATTTACTGCGGAATTAATTTGTAGTTGATCAGCTTCATTTCCTTGCCAAATTAATTTATTAGAAACGGGATTAGTTGATAAAAAATTCTCACCATTACCATTAGTCCATTGGCCATTTATATATAATTGTCCACGCATATTATTTTTTTACTTTTTCAATTAATTTCACAGCACGAATTTTTTCACCTATTTTAATATTTAATAGGTTTGCTGCATCACTGTGCAACATCACTGTATTTTCATCAACAACATCAATCAAACCAACACAACATTTAAAATCTAGTTTACTGTTAGCAATAATATAAAATTCGTTAGATGGTATTTCTTCTTTAATATCGATAACTTTTGCTAAAAAACTATCACCTATAGTTTTTATGCTTTCAAGATCACATTGATAAGCTGGGCCGGCATCAAAAATATCAACATAGTTATGATATTTAAAACCTTCTTTTTCTAATAACTTCACTGCGGGCATAGTATTTTGATGTACTTTACCAACAGCTTCCTGCGCTTCATCAGATAGTAATTCAATATAAATAGGATGATTTGGCATTAAATCAGAAATAAATTGTTTCTCTCCTTTACCCATTAATTCATTTGCTTCATTAAAACTACCACCTATGAATTTGCTTCCTATCTCATCCCAAAAAGGCGAATTACCTTTTTTATCTAATGACCCTCTCATGTCAGCAATCACAGGATCACTGAATCTCTTTGGAAAATCTGCCATAAATAAAAATCTTGATCGTGATAATAAACGTCCAATCCCTGAATGTCTTAAATTTTCATCTAAAAATAAACTACCGATTTCAGTTGCACCATGGTAATCGTTAACTAAAGTAATAACTTTATGCTCTTTTGAAATCCCCAATTCTTTAGAAACTCTATTAAATATAGAAACTTTAAAATGATAAAAGGGTTCAAATTCCGTTCCTGCAGCTAAAATACCACTACAACCAACTATTGCCTTAGTTTCAATGTTTTCTAAAATAAATAAATAATTGCCTTGCTCTGAATTAGAGTCAGGGAGCTTAAAACTTTGCATGCTTTGTACAATTCGCGTTTGCAAACTTTCCATATTTGGCTGCAAATTGGTCATTCCTGGACCTGTTTTTTCTGCCAAATGATATAAAGCGTCAAGATCAGACAGTTGGACTGGTCGTATTAATAGCGACTTATACTCTTTTGTCATAAATGTATTCTTCCTTGAATATTATGATATATAGACAACTAGATTTTTTTAGATTTTTAGGTACAATAATACCTTATTAAATTTTACAGATTTAAGCAACATATATGAGTACAGTCAAAATCACTACTTTTTACAAGTTTATACCTATTGATCCTGAAAAATTAGAAACTTATCGCAAATTAGTCCATCGCCACTGTGATGCTAATAAAATCAAAGGGACTATTTTATTAGGAATAGAGGGCGTCAATGCAACTATCTGCGGTTATACGCAAAATTTAGATCAAACTATAGATTTTTTACAAAATCTGGAATGGCTTGGCGAATTTCAAGTTAAGCACTCTTATGCCGATTTTTTTCCATTTGAAAAAATGAAAGTTAAAATTCGTGAAGAAATAGTGGTAATTGGCTCACCAGAAACTAATAGTCGTGAGCATACTGGGCAACATATCGCCCCTGAAAACTGGAACGATTTTATTCGCCGTGATGATGTTATGCTAATCGATACACGTAATGACTTTGAATATCAGCTTGGGACTTTTGAAAATGCAATTAATCCTAATACTGAGACTTTTCGCGAATTTCCTGAATATATAGAAAAACATGTTCGTCCAGAGTATGAAAAAGGCAAAAAAATTGCCATGTTTTGTACTGGCGGCATTCGCTGTGAAAAAGCTTCTGCTTTTATGAAAGAAAATGGCTTTGATGAAATTTATCAACTTGATGGTGGAATTTTAAACTATTTTGATAAAGTTGATGAACAAGATAGCTCATGGCATGGCAAATGCTTTGTTTTTGACGACAGAATCAGCGTTGATCAAAATCTTCAACCCAATGGGACATTAGAAGATTTAGATCGAGTTGGTAAGAGCTAAAACCCCCGCGCCTTCGGCGCTGCCCCCTTTAATAAGGGGGTTTTTGCGAATCTTAACTTAGAACCCTATCCCAAAGAACACACTGCCAGAAGAGCGATAATAACAACGGCAATGATATCTACCATAACGCCAAGAATACTGCCCACTCCAACGACCGCCGTTGTTCCAACAGAAATTTCTACAACCATAAGCTGATGGTCTATATGGTCGATAATATCCAGGGCCATAATATCCTGGATTACCAAAAGTTATACCAAAAGATACTGGCGGATTTGATCGATGTTTGTGATGTTTTTTACTGTCTGCTTCTGCTACAGATGAAAAAATCAGAGAACTGATCATTCCCACTGCAATTAGATGCTTTGTCAATGTTTTCATATTAGCCTCCAAATACTACTCAAATTATATTGGCTCACTGACTTTATCGACTATTTCAACAAATCCTTAACATCAGCAAAAAACTGGCTTTTTTCTTTCTTATCCATCTTTTTGATTTCACCAGATTTTTCCCATGTTAAATAATTAGCATCAATTTCTTTTAAAAATCTGCTCGGTATTACTGAGCGCTTTTCTCCCTGATAACTACGCTCTTTACAATAAGTTATAATCAGCTGGCGTTGGGCCCGAGTTATCGCAACATAAGCTAATCGACGCTCTTCATCGACATCATCAGCCTCAATACTAGTTTTATGCGGCAATAAATTTTCTTCCATGCCAACTACAATGACATAAGGATATTCAAGACCTTTAGCTGCATGCACTGTCATAAGTTGTACTAAATCAGGCTCTTCATCTTTTTCAGAGTTTTCTAAAATATCAATTAGCATTAGCTTATGCAGGATTTCATATAAGGTTATTTTTTGCTCTTTTTTCTCATACAAATCTGCAATCCATGAAACAAAATCATTAACATTTTTTACTCTTTTCTCAGCAGTCTTTTCACTGCTTGAGGTTTGATAAAGCCAATCATTGTAATCAATATCTATTCTTAATTGATTTATATTAGCAATTAAATCACCGCGCTCAGCACTATCAGCAATCTTCACCATATAATTAGCAAAATTACGTAAACGTGATACTGCCTGTGCTGTTAAGTATTGCTCTATTCCCATTTCAAAACATGCAGCAAATAAACTTATTTCACGTTTTTTAGCATACTCACCCAATTGCTGAATTGTCTTTGGACCTATTTGACGACGTGGAACATTTATAATGCGTAAAAATGCATTATCATCATCAGAATTTGCTAATAACCGCAAATAAGCAACGATATCTTTTATTTCGGCTTTAGAAAAAAAAGAACTTGTGCCAGATATTTGATAACGAATACGCTGCTCTTTTAAGGCTTGCTCAAAAATTTTTGCTTGATGATTACCACGATATAAAATGGCAAAATCTTTAAATTCAGCGCGCTCACGTAGTTTGTATTTTAAAATATTAGCGGCAACTTTTCGTGTTTCATCAAATTCATCAGCACATTCTTTAATAAATATTTTTTCGCCCTCGCCTTTTGTACTCCATAATTTCTTCGCAATTAATTTTTGATTCTTCATTATTAGCGAATTTGCGGCATTTAAAATATTACTTGTTGAGCGATAATTTTGCTCAAGTTTTATAACTTTTAAATCAGGAAAGTCTTGCGAAAGTTTATCTAAATTTTCAGGGCATGCTCCACGCCAAGCATAGATTGATTGTGCATCATCACCAACAACTGTAAATTTCGCATTAGTTCCAACTAATAACTTTACTAGTTCATATTGGCTTAGATTAGTATCTTGATATTCATCAACTAATAAATAATTAATTTTATGCTGCCACTTATGACGAACATCCTCATTTTCACGCAATAAAAAGACTGGGGTAAAAATTAAATCATCAAAATCTACTGCATTATAAGATTTCATATACTCACAGTATTTTGCATAAATTTTCGCTGCATCAAAATCTTTTACATCAGTAACTTTATTTACAGCATCTTTGGGTAAAACTAAATTGTTTTTCCAATGAGAAATTTTATAAAAAATTTCTTTTTCATCGTATAAATCAGAAAAACCTTCGTGATAGATAATATCCTGTAATAAATTTAGGCAGTCTTGCTCATCAAATATTGAGAAGCTTTTTTTAAGATTTAAACTCAAATATTCTTTACGAATAATATCTAAACCTAAGGAATGAAAAGTTGAGATGTGGATTTTTTTAACATCTTCTAATAAATTTTTACTTAAGCGCTCTTTCATTTCACGCGCGGCTTTATTAGTAAAAGTTACCGCATAAATATGGCGTGGATTGATGTTTTGCTTTTGAATTAAAAAACAAATTTTTTCTGTAATAACGCGTGTTTTACCACTACCTGCGCCTGCTACGACTAATAGTGGGCTAGCAGTATACTCAACCGCTTGCTGTTGTTCGGTGTTTAACTTCATGCGGGCTATTGTACAATAAATTTTGATTTAGGATATCTTTACTACTTCCTTACAATATCACCAGTCTCAGCATCTAAAATCATACTCGGCTTATCATAACCACCTAGGCGACCTTCAAGGAAAAAGTCTACTTTATCTTCAAAGACTGTTTTAAGCTCTGCAAAATTCTTAATTGGCGGTTCGCCAGAGATATTTGCGCTAGTTGAGATTATAGGACCGCCAAATAATTGGCATAATTTTATAACATCAGGATGGTTCGAAACACGAACAGCTACACGACCTTCAACAGTAATTAAATTACTAACACTATTGCGCGCGGGCATCAGCCAAGTAACAAAACCTGGCCAAGTGCCTAAAACATTTTTTTCAATATTTTTAGATAGCCTGTTAATACAAGGTTTAATTTGCTCAAAGCTACCAGCTATTAATATAAAACCTTTAGCATCATCACGATTTTTTATTTCTATGAGTTTTTTTAATGCTTTATTATTTTTTGGGTCACAACCAAGACCATAAACTGCCTCTGTTGGATAGGCAATTATGCCGCCTTGCTTTAATACTTCTGTTGCTTGCTTATGCATCTTCTACCGGCTCACTAAATTTACAATTTTCTTGCGGGCAAACTTTTTCTGTACCACGCGCCTTAGTAGTTTTTATCGTCAAAATTGGCCAATCACAAGTTGGACATTTTTCTTTTATGGGTTCATTCCATAAAGCATATGTACAATCCGGATATTTACTACATGAATAAAAGATTTTGCCACGTTTAGATTTACGCTCAAGTATTGTGCCTTCATTACATTTTGGGCAAGTTACTTCAGTATCTTTTGGTTTTTCTAATGGCTCTATGTATTTGCAAGTTGGATAATTACTACAACCAATAAATTTCCCATAACGCCCATGACGAATTTTAAGTGGATGCTCACAATCAGGACACTTTCGATCTCCTAAATTATATTGCGCAGCTTCTGCCTCAGCGGCTGATTCATTAACTGGGCGAGTATAATCACATTCTGGAAATCCAGTACATCCAACAAAACGACCACCGCGACCTAAACGAATACTTAATTCTTTATCACATTTTGGACATTTTTCATC
>CAYGUI010000046.1:0-10141 GCA_964353115.1 uncultured Gammaproteobacteria bacterium | reverse complement strand
TTATTTTATTTTATACATTGCTGATTATTTTAAAGATTATTTATATTTTTTTTATATATAAGATCTAAATTTAAGCAAAATTTATGCTAGCATATCCGAACATCCATTTTTTCCAATCCTAGAAAATTATTATAAAAATAATTATCAGGATTTTATTGAAAATCAAAAATTAGAGAGTATGCTTTGTGAGCAACAATAAGGCTAATAATAAATTTTCTTATTTTTTTTACGATTATGAGACAACTGGAATTGATCCACGTCGTGATCGTATTTTGCAATTTGCTGGTATAAGGGTCGATCAAGACTTTAATATTATTGATAAGCCGTTGAGTTTTTACTGCAAATTATCTCCCGAGATATTACCGCAACCAGAAGCTTGTTTAATTACCGGCATAACTCCGCAAATAGCAAATAGTAAAGGCGTGAATGAATATGAGTTTTGTAAAAAAGTATTAAAAGAATTCGCGGAGCCTGGTACTTGTCGCTTGGGCTTTAATTCTTTACGTTTTGATGATGAATTTACTCGTAATTTATTTTACCGTAATATTCATGATCCTTATGCCACTGAGTGGCAAAACGGCAATTCTCGCTGGGATATTATCGATTTAGTACGAATGACCTGTGCACTGCGCCCGGGTGGTATTAACTGGCCTCAAATTGATGGTAAAGTGAGCTTTAAATTAGAAAACTTAACTAAGGCTAATAATATTACTCATGAAAGTGCGCATGATGCCTTATCAGATGTTTATGCCACTATAGCAGTTGCAAAACTAATAAAAGAAAAGCAAGAAAAATTATTTGCGTATTTATTTAAAATGCGTAATAAAAAATTGGCATTGGAATTTTTACAGCAAAATATGGGCAAGCCAATAGTCCATACTTCTCGTATGTTTGCTTCAGAATATTTTTGTACTAGTATTATTGTTCCGCTGGTTATGCACCCTAAAAATAGCAATGCAGTAATTTGTTACGATTTGCGTTATTCGCCAGAAAATCTATTAAAGTTATCTTATCAAGAAATTTTAGATATTTGGCAGGGGAAAAATCTCAGCAAAATTCGCATAGCACTAAAAGAAATTCATGTTAATAAATCACCAGCTATTGCGCCAATAAATGTATTATCAGATGAAATATTAGCAAGAATTGATTTCGATTTTGTTATAGCTGAGCATTATTTGGATAAAATTTTAAAAAATAATGAGCTAAATAAAAAGCTAGAAAATTTATATAAAGCTAATGTTTTTCCTGAATCTCATGATCCTGAGCATAAATTATATGATAGCTTTTTGCATAATGATGATAGAGCTTTATTAGGTTTTTTTCATAAAGATGGTGCAGCAAAATTTAAAGATTTTGAGAAAAAATTTACTGATGAGCGAATGCCAGAATTAATATTTCGCCTGCGAGCTCGGAATTTTTATGACACCTTGGATAAAGATGAGCAGCAAAAATGGCATAGTTATTGTGATATGCGGTTGGGTAGTGAAGAGTTATCAAGTATTACTGCAGATAAATTTAGTAGTCAAATAGCTAAACTTAAGTTAGAATATCAGGGTGATAATCGAGCTTCTAACATTTTAGATGAGTTACAGCGGTGGGTATATGAGAAAAGCAATATTTCCGGGGACCTTTGATCCTATTACATTAGGACATATGGACTTAATAAAACGGGCTAGTAAATTATTTGATGAAATTATTGTGGCAGTAGCGCAAGGCTCGCAAAAGACGCCATTATTTGATTTAGATAAGCGAGTACTGCAATGCACAGAGGCTCTTAGTAATATCAAAAATATACGTATTATTGGCTTCTCAGGCTTATTAGTTGATTTAGTAAAAAAAGAAGAAGCGAGTGCTGTGGTTCGTGGTCTGCGCGCTGTTTCAGATTTTGAATATGAATTTCAGCTGGCAACTATGAATCGTAATATGTACTCTGATTTTGAAACGGTATTTTTAACTCCGGCTGAACAATATTCCTTTATTTCTTCAACTCTAGTGCGTGAAATCGCGAAGCTTGGGGGTGATATTAGTGCCTTTGTGCCTAGTAATGTTACGTTTGGCACTGAGCACAAAAAACAGTAGCGCGCTGACCCTGGCGAATAGAAGTTAAAACGGTATTGCAAATTACACAAGGCTGATTCTCACGGCCATATACTCGTAGCTGCTGTTGAAAATATCCAGGCTTGCCATCAGCATTCGCAAAATCACGCAAAGTCGTGCCGCCAGCTTTAATTCCAGCTTTAAGTACTAATTTTATATTTTTTACTAATTCGTTTATTTCTAAAATAGATAAACTTTTTGCTGGGCGAGTAGGGTTAATTTTGCTTAAAAATAGCGCTTCATTAGCGTAAATATTGCCAACACCAACTACTATTTGCGGATTCATAATAAATAGCTTTATTGCTGTATTTTTATCTTTTAATTTATTTTCTAAATATTCAGCTGTAAAATCAGCGGTTAGTGGCTCAGGACCTAATTTAGCTAGCATTTTATGGCTAAATAAATTATTTTGCTCGTCAACCCAGTCAACAAGACCAAATCTGCGTGGATCATTAAGCCGTAAAGAATTATTGTCAGTAAAATTTATAATAAAATGATCGTGCTTTTTAAATTCTTCTTTAGTATCTATAACGCGCAAAGTCCCTGACATTCCCAAGTGTAATATCAAAGTACCATGATCAAATTTTATTAAAATATATTTGGCTCGACGAGAGATATTTATTATTTTTTTCTTATTAAGAATTTCTGTTAAATACAGAGGAGTTGGCAAGCGCATTTTGTCATTACGAATTAATACGCTTGCAATTTCATTATTTAAAATATGTTGTGAGATTCCACGACAAGTGGTCTCAACTTCTGGTAATTCAGGCATGAGCCCATTTTAGCCTAATTTCTTGAGCTGAACCAAGATTTATTACCAATTTTTACTGGAATACCTGTTGGATGATCTATTGTATAATTAACTTTTTCCCAGTTTACATTGTAATCACCATATGAATTTTTAATCATGCTTTTTAATTCTGCAATTTCACGTGGTTTATCGTATTTATCTTCACTAAGTGGTCTATGAGCTTCTAAATATAAATCTCCATTATCATCACGACCAACTTTATAAATGTCATTTTTAATATGTACAGTTGTACCAATTGATACCATGTTGAATAGAGATTTAATATCTTCAGGATACATTCTTATACAACCATGACTAATTCTAAGCCCAACACCGATTGGATCATTGGTACCATGTATTAAATAGCCATGAACACTTAAATTCATTGCATAATCACCAAGAGGGTTTTGCGGGCCGGCTTCTACTCTATCAACTATTTTTTGACCTTTTCTTTTCCATTCTTTTTTTACTGATGCTGGAACAGTCCAAGTAGGATTCTTACGTTTTGTAGTAATTCTGGCATTTACTGCTTCTGGGGTCGGAAATGAAGCCTTTCCTATACCGAGCGGGTAGGTATAAACAGTATTAGAATTTTTTGGAAAATAATATAATCTAAGTTCGGGTAAATTAATTACGATATCATTTATACTTCTATCATGTTTTGGTAAAACATATTTCATTGGTAAAACAATTTCTTTCCTGCCAGGGTGCCATGGATTGATACCAGGATTGGCTTCATGCATTTCATGGAAACCAATGCTATATTTATGTCCTATCCTAAATAAGTCATATCCCATAGGAGCTTTTATTTCTTTAATTTTACCGATTACATTAGATCCTCTTTGGACTGAGTATTTTTCAGCCAATGCTACACATGGGAGAGTAACTGCTTGGTAAATAACAATTAATTTAATTAATGACTTCATATTATACCTATTAGGTTTTTAGTACTCTATATTACTAAGTATAGCCCAAGATTTTTTATTGTAAATAAAAAAAGTGTTTTTTCTAAAATTTATTGATTTTTATAGACATTTGATATTATATCGTTTAACATACTTGCTATTAATTGGGGCTGCTAGTTAAATACGTAAGCAGCATTTTAAGCAAAAAAGCAAAGACATAAAGGTAAATCAATGCCAAGGAAAGATAGCAATAAAAGACAGCGTTTAATTCAATCAGCTAAGTTGTTAATGCATAAAAAAGGTTTCAATTTCACAACTTTAGCAGATATAGCTCAAGAAGCAGACGTTCCATTAGGGAATGTATATTATTATTTCAAAACTAAAGAAGCGATTGGTGAAGCAGTTATTTCTAGTAGAGCCGCAGAGCTTAATGAAAGACTTGCTAATTGGGAAAATGATCCTAATGCCGCTTCTCGTTTATTTAATTTAGTTCAATATGAATTGGATGAAATGAACACTACAGTACAATATGGTTGCCCAGTTGGTAGCTTATGCCAAGAGTTGGCGAAACAAGGTGGTAACCTTGCTGAAATTGCTTCTAATTTATTAAAAACTCAGATTGAATGGGCTGAGAAACAATTTGAATCTTTTGGTTGGGATAAAAATAAAGCGAATGATTTTGCTTTACAATTAGTTTCTAACATTCAAGGAATGTGCTTACTTACTAATACTTATAAAGATTTGTCTTACGCTCACAAAATTAGTGAAAATCTTAAGTCTTGGATCCAAAAAGTTGCACAAAAATCTAAAGAAGAAGCTTTCGCTTAATATACTGTTATCCCCGCGTAGGCGGGGATCTATTCCTGTCCTAACAGATCTTTTAAATCATCTTCAATATTTTCTTTTTCTAATTCAACATTTTCAATTTTATAAAAATGTGATGTAATTTTCTTGGCTGAAGTTTGTACTTGTTCAACGTCACGATTAGCCATATTGATATGTTTAGCTAAATCATCCATTCTCTTATTAAAACGTGAAAAATCCCCGGATAAAGCAGCTAAATGCTGTTGAATCAGATGAACTTGTTTTTTTGTTGCAGCATCTTTTAAAACTGCACGCGCAGTAGTTAAAACGGCCATCATAGTATTAGGTGAGACAATCCACACACGTTTTTTATGCGCTAAATCTATCAATTCTGGACAGCTGTTATGAATTTCAGCAAAAATACTTTCAGCAGGTATAAACATCATAGCGCCATCAGATGTTTCATTTGGAATGATATATTTATCTGCAATATCTTCAATATGTTTTTTGACGTCTAAAGAAAATTGTTTGTGATCTTGTCTTTTATAACTTTCTAGTGGAAATTTAGCGTCAATGGCAATATTTCCAGAGGGAGGGGGGAGTATTAATAAACAATCAGCTCTTTTTTGGTTGGATAAGGTGTATTGCAATTTAAAATGATTGTCTGGCAGCATATTTTTAATTAATGCTTCTAATTGAATTTCACCAAAGGCTCCGCGAGCCGAGCGATTACTCAAAATATCTTTTAAACTTACAACATTGGTTGAAAGCTCAGTTATTTTCTTTTGTGCTTCATCAATAAGAGCCAGACGTTTTATAACATCACTAAAAGTAGAATTGGTTTTTTCAAAACTTTTTTCAAGCTTAGCATCAACGTGTCCATGAATATCTTGTAATTTTTTATCGGCCATGTTGATCATGCGATCTATATTTCTAGTTACTTCTTGTTGCAAATTCAAAATATTTTTTTGAATACTGTCTTGCATAATATGTAGGCCATTTAATTGTTGATTGCTAACAGAATTTTGCAAGTTATCTAATCGATCTTTTAAACGAATAAATTCTCTAGTAAATAAAAAATAAATAAAAACAATAGCTACAAATCCTAATAGGAGTGCTAATAGAGCGGGTAAAAAATTTAAAATTTCCATAAATATATTTTATCTCTTGTTTGACATATATCCAATTAAGGGCTATATTTTTAATATGGTCAGTGTGTTAACTAAGTATGAGGTAGTAACTATGTTAACGTATAGAGATATGATACTAAAATTAGATAGCTCTGTTGATAGTTTAATTACAAAAACTTCAAATGAACATGCTATTAATTTTTTAAACAGTCTAGAAGTTAATTCTAAATATTTATGTAAAATAAAATGGCAGCAAGATATTCACTATAAGTGTTTCTTTGCTGAATATCCGGAAATAAAAAATGAACTTAGTGATTCAATCGCTAAAATTATAAAAAATAATATTAAAATTTATCTTTTTCATAATCCTGATAAGCGTAGCGAATTATTCATAGAGTCTTTTGAAACTTTAGCTGATTCTGCAGAAAAAACAAAACGAAAAAAACAGCCATGGGAAGATATTGGTGGTGAAGTCACTAGAATTAGTATGGAAAAAATTGTAGTAGACTTAGTTATTGAGAAAATGCGAGAAAATGAATTTGCAATCAATGAGCCTGGAATTTTTGCTGCGATAAGCCATAAGCTGGGAGTTTGTGATCAGAAGAGGTGTAAATTGTAGTTTATTCTGTCATTGCGAGCGTAGCGACGCAATCTAGCTCATTAAAATTCCAAAGCTTCTTATCCATCAATTGACTTGGATTAACATTAGATAAAGCATGCAAAATATTGCTTGGAACTTTGGGATTTTCTAGGGCCAAATTTTGAATTAATTTTTGCACTTTTTTGCGCATTAAGTTTTCTTGTGATCCGCAAAGATTACAAGGAATAATAGGAAATTCTTTTATTTTTGCATATTCGATGATATCAGCTTCTTGGCACAAAGCTAATGGGCGAATAACAACATTTTCTTTATCATCACTTAATAACTTTGGTGGCATGCTACTAATTTTACCGTTATATAAAATTGACATTAAAAGAGTCGTGATTAAATCATCTCGATGATGCCCTAAAGCAATTTTAGTGAAACCATGTTTTTTAGCATAACTATAAATAATTCCACGACGCATGCGAGAGCACATTGAACAATAAGTTTTTCCCTCAGGAACTTTGTCTATGACTATAGAATAAGTATCTTCACGATGAACTTTATAGTTAACTTTGTGATTTTCAAGCCAAGATTTTAAATTTTGATCATTCCAACCTGGTTGGGCTTGATCTAAGGTAAAAGAAAATATCTCAAATTTATTATTAGTTCTTTGCTGTAATAATCTTAGAATATTTAGCATGGTAAAAGAATCTTTACCGCCAGATAAGCAGACCATTACTTTATCACCAGTTTTGATCATATCGTAATCAGCAATAGCTTTTCCGGTGTAATGCAAAAGTTTTTTTTCTAATTTTTCTAATTGAGAAGGCATGTGATTGTTATCCCCGCGAAGGCGGGGATCCAGAATAGATTAAGTTTTAATCTTAGCTTCTTTATACATTACGTGTTTGCGTATTGTAGGATCAAACATTTTATATGCAAGTTTTTTTGATTGATCAGCTGTAGGATTTCTTTTTGTAGGTCTTTTTTGAGCGCTTTTAATTTTAGTATAAAAATGCGAACTTTCAGTTGATTGCATTCTTATTTTATTCTTTTTTTTGTTGCTACTTTTTTTGTTAGCCATTTTTAAGCTCCAGTTTTAATATCTGCTAATACTTTTTCAATACCAACTTTGTCAATAATACGCATGCCTTTAACAGATACACGTAATCTTACAAAACGATTTTCTGAAGGAACCCAAAATCTTTTCCAATGTAAGTTAGCATTGAACTTACGCTTAGTTTTGTTATTAGCGTGAGAAACGTTATTCCCACTAGCTACTTTCTTGCCTGTTACAGCGCATATTTTAGCCATGCCTAAAACCTCAAAGTAATAAAATTATGATAGAATTATCGCGATATTGTAAAGCAAAAATAATAAATATGCAATATTTGTAAAACTAGTTGATTTTATTATATTACAGGGAGATATCATGCACAAAGTTAAGCTTAAAATATTAGATAAAAGATTAGGGGCAGAAATCCCAGTTCCAACATATGCCACTAAAGGCTCAGCAGGGATAGATTTAAGAGCTTGTTTAACTGAAAATTTAGTAGTAAAACCGGGGGAAACGCACCTTATTCCAACTGGCATGGCTATGCATATTGCAGATCCCAGTTTAGCAGCTATTATTTTGCCACGCTCTGGTCTTGGTCATAAACATGGCATAGTTCTTGGAAATTTGGTTGGACTTATTGATTCTGATTACCAAGGGGAGTTAATGGTTTCTTGCTGGAATAGAGGCTCAAAAGATTTCACAATAGAGGTTGGGGAGCGCCTGGCGCAATTAGTGCTAGTACCAGTAGTACAAGCTGAGTTTACGCAAGTTGAGGATTTTACTGAAACTGATCGTGGTATAGGTGGTTTTGGTAGTTCAGGAAGAAAATAATTAAATATGGAAATAGCACGAGAAATTTTCCGCGCGTATGATATTCGTGGAATTTATGGGAAAAATCTGTTTGATAAAGATGCGATTTTAATTGGAAAAGCTATAGGTAGTGAAGTAATAGCACAGGGCGGCAATAAGATTGCTGTTGCGTATGATGGGCGCGATAGTAGCCCAAATTTAGTGAAAAATCTTATTGAAGGGTTATGCTCAACAGGAATAAATGTAGTTAACATTGGCGCTGTGCCGACGCCGTTATTATATTTTTCTTGTTTTTATCATAACTTAGAAAATGGCGTTATGGTGACTGGCAGCCACAATCCAAAAGAGCATAACGGTTTTAAGGTAGTAATAAACAAAGAGGCTCGATCTGGCGCACAAATTACTAGTTTGTATTCAAGAATCGCCAATAAGGATTTTTTAAATCTAAATAATGGCAAGATAGGTGTGGTCGAAGAATTAAATATTATTGATGATTATATTCAAGATGTAGTAACCAAAATTAGTATTTCTTCTGCACTAAAAATAGTAATTGATTGTGGTAATGGAATTACAGGGGTGCTTGCAAAAGAGTTATTTGGTAACTTCGCTGAAGTTATAGATATTTATTCAGATGTTGATAGCGACTTTCCTAATCATCATCCTGATCCATCTAATTTAGATAATTTACAAGATTTAATAGCTCATGTTGTTAGTAATAATGCTCATCTTGGAATAGCTTTTGATGGTGATGGCGATAGACTTGGTGTTGTAACAAATGAAGGGATAGTAATAAATCCAGATCGTCAGTTAATGTTATTTGCTGCTGATATTTTGATGCGTAATCCTGATTCTAGTATTGTTTATGATGTTAAGTGTACTAATAAATTAGCTGATTTTATTAAAAGTAAAAAAGGTAATCCAGTGATGTGGAAAACTGGGCACTCGTTAATAAAAGCTAAGATGATCGAAGAAAATGCTCCATTAGCTGGAGAAATGAGTGGACATATATTTTTCAAAGAAAGATGGTATGGTTTTGATGATGCTTTATATGCTGCTAGTCGTTTGTTAGAAATTATTAGTGAGCAGATGATTGAAAAGCCTATTTCAATGATTTTTTCAGAGTTGCCAGATAGTATAAATACTCCTGAAATAAGTATTCCTGTTGCAGAAGAGGATAAGTTAAAAATAATTGATAAATTGCGAGAATGTGGCGATTTTGGCGATATAAATAAGGTTATTAATATCGACGGGTTACGAGTTGAATATGATGATGGTTGGGGGCTTGTGCGAGCTTCTAATACAACATCTAATTTAGTTTTGCGATTTGAAGCAGATACTTATGAATCTTTAGAGCGTATTCAAAATATATTTGGTCGTGAAATTAGAAGAATAAATTCTGAAATTAATATTTCTCAATTAATTGCATGATATTGCTTGACATATAGTTTTAAGCACGTATAATTCTAATTGTTTTCGACAAGTGGGTCGTTAGCTCAGTGGTAGAGCAGTTGGCTTTTAACCAATTGGTCGAAGGTTCAAATCCTTCACGACCCACCATCTTTTAGATACACCAAAATTCATAAATATCTTTCTCTTCAAACCCACATTTTTTATATAAATTTAAAGCTGCAATATTGTTTTCATCAACGTATAAATACGCTTTTTGAATTTTGTTTTGCTGTAAATAATCAAGTGTAACATCTACTAATTTTTTACCATATCCTTGACGGTGATATTCTTCTTTTATTTCAAGATCATGAATGAAGGCGTTGTTGAAGTTATCTAGATATATCTGAGAGTGTCCAATAATATTTTTATTATTATAAACTCTGGATTGCTGCGACACTATCGTTTCCCGCCTGCGCGGGAATGACGGGTCTTGTAGTATTTTATAGTATCTTTTGTTTTTATATGCGGCGTCATCCCTGCGCAAATCGTCATCCCTGCGCAAATCGTCATCCC
>CAYGUI010000045.1:0-10435 GCA_964353115.1 uncultured Gammaproteobacteria bacterium | reverse complement strand
TCAAACTCAATAAAATTATCTTTTCTTATAAACTCAGTACACAAATGATAATCTAATAAACAACTACCAAAACAAATCTGTCAAAAATAAATTCTGTCAAAGAAATTAAGTAACTAATTCTATGAGCAAGAGTACCAGATTGTTCTCCATCTGTCTCTTGTTCAACTGTGCGACAACAATCTGATTTTTTTCTAATTGCTTTTATAATTTTATCTTTGCATTCCCTGTCAGTATAACTATCTACTTCTGTGACTCTCTTAATTACTTTTAATAAATCACTACGAATAGATTTTTTAGTTCGATTATAAGGGCCTAATAGTTCTTCTAAATAAAAAAATAAAGCACTTTTAAACCACGTCATAAAGAAACTCCCTTTCTTTTAAAATTTATAGATTCTTAAATTATATTTTATTTACTTTACTTTGGAAACCATGTAGTCAACTATCTGCTTAATTTGATCATCAGAGCAAGTCATACATGTTCCTTTTGGCGGCATACCTTTAAATCCATGAATAGCTTTATTGTAAACTTTATCAATAGATTCTTCTAAACGAACATGCCAGGCTTTTTTATCACCAATTTTTGGCGCGCCAGCAGCTCCCGTACTATGACAGGCAGCACAAACCGCGTTATATTTCTTTTCAGCACTAAAGGGGGCAACTACTTTTTTTACTGGGACATCGTCACCAGCAGAGCCTTGTTTTATATTTATTTGCATCTCTGGCATTAATCTTTTATGAATCGCTTCTTCGTGTGAAAAAGAATCGGCAAAAATTGTATTATTTAATAAAAAAAATGTTATAAAAAGAACTAAACTTTTGATTTTCATAAATTTCCCTGTATATTTGGCATTCTAAATTTAGTGTTATTGTAAGGAAAATCTTCTAAAATTAAAAGAAAAGATATTTTATTATTTTGTTATAGGTCAAATAAATTATTTACTAAAATTACACTATGAGCAGAGCAGAGAAAAAACTACAACCTAGACTTACACCACAACAATATGAACAGGATTCTAAGCCTCGACATTCACCTAGGCCAGCACCTCCTGCTCCTGCTCAAAAAAAATCACTTACTGATCAATTTACTGATGGTCTTGATGCAGCATTAGGTCTTTTTGCAGATTTTTTAATGACTCCCGCTTTAAATAATACTACAGTCTGCTCTCCAGCTGCGGTTATGAGCATGATTTTAAAGCCAATGCCACCAATGCCTGTTGCTAAAGCTAAAGCAGAGCAAGAGTATCAACCGGTTATTACTCCGCGCAGAGCTCCAACGCTTGGGATGCATTAATTATCAAGAATACTTAAAAACTGCTGCTCCGTCACTTCCATAACAGATAATCTATTACCTGGTCTTAGCAGCTGCATATCTTTTAATTTTGGGTTTTGTTTTAATTCATCAAGTGATATTAGACGAGAAAATTTTTCCTTAAATTTCACATCTACAACTGACCAACGTGGATTGTCAGTTTTGCTTTTTGGATCATAATATTTACTATGAATATCAAATTGCGTTGGATCAGGATACGCCTCTCGCACAACTTCGATTAGACCTATTATTCCCGGCGGCTTACAGTTTGAATGATAAAAAAAAGCTAAGTCACCTTTTTTCATCTGACGCATAAAATTACGGGCCTGATAATTTCTCACGCCATCCCAATGATCTTTACTACCTGGGCACTTTTTCAGATCATCAATACTAAAAGCCTCAGGCTCTGATTTCATTAACCAATATTTCATAAATTTCGTCATTCCCGCGAAGGCGGGAAAAAAAATATGCGGGTAACTTTCGCTACCCGCATATGAAAACAAATGTCCTTTATGAGCTTCCGGCTCTACTTCGTCCCTTTAACTTCCAATGTAGTTATATTCCCTGTGTGATTCCCTTCACTCAATTGTTACTTTAGCAAATCTAGAAAAACTTCCAAGCTCATAAAAAAAATTTTAAAGTTTAGTTGTTGATATTTATTTTGCACCCTTTAAAAAAATACTTTATTTTCAATGAGTTACTTAAAATTTAACAACCATTAAGGTTATGTGTGAGACTAAACATTATACTTCTTTTGAGATATCTCTCACACAGCTTTAAGATTTAAACTTGAATATTATTTTTCTAAAAACTTAATTTTATCAGGAACTTGCTCCCATTCTTTAGCATCAGATGGTGCATCTTTCATTGAAGTAATCACTGGCCACTTCTCTGCAAGCTCACGATTAAGATCTAAAAATTGTTTTTGATTATCCGGCAACTCATCTTCTGTATAGATAGCATTGACCGGGCACTCTGGCTCACACAATGCACAGTCAATACATTCATCAGGATGAATTACCAAGAAGTTAGGCCCTTCGCGAAAACAATCAACGGGGCAAACTTCTACACAATCAGTATATTTACACTTTATACACTTTTCAGTTACTACAAATGTCATAATTATTAACCAACTTTATTACAAACCGGCGGCGGAACTGCTTTATAACATGCTCGACCTGGAGAAGTGCAAGTATAGCAGCTTGCCGTACAATTCCACAATTTTGTCTCTTTACCATCATTGCCAAATAAATTAATCGAATAATCAACTTTCCACGGTGGAGATGCTTTAGCACCAGATCCTGAATACGCACACCAGCCATAATTAGTATCAACATTTACCGCTACACAAGAACTACTACTAGCAAGATTTTCAATAAACCACGGTCCACTTTCTCCTTTAGAAGATGCTATACCACATTCCTCTTTACTATTGCCACCAAACACACCAATGGTATATCTATAATCAGTAATTTTATCTTCGGCAGTTGGGAAAGTAAGATTAGTTGGTCCTGAGCCACCAGGGCATGATGCTTGATTGTATATTTTATTAACAACAATACTAGTAATCGGAGCAGCATCTAAAGCATCACTGTCATAAACAGTCATACTATTCGAGCAGTTAGGATCAGTACTGCTATCACAAAGTACTATATTATTCGCGACCGACGAACTAAAGCCAACAAAACCTGTACCACGTGGACCATTTACTGTGTCACAAGCAAAATTAAGATTTGCATTAGAGCTACAACCATTACATTGAGTGTTAGGCACAAATTTCAAATTCTGATTATTGTTTGCGATTGAATCGTTTTTATAATGAATCGTTGTCGCTAATTTTAGTGAATCTGTCGGATAACACAATGGAGCTGTAAGTTTTACAATTAGCTTTTGTGTATTAGCTGGTCCACAACCACTAGTACCATCACAATAATTATCAGCAGGACTCGTGCTGCTATAAGTTCCAATTACAGAATCGTTAAAATATAACGTGTAGTCTATTTTATCTATGGTTTTAGCAACAAGATTTTTTAAATCTGTGCCCCCATAATTTTCCCATGGAACATTAATAGTTAAGTTTCCTTTATTATCATATGCACAAGAGCCAATGCTTCCCGGAGTAGTAGCATTAAATTCTAATATTCCTGGAACAACTGTACATGAAGTATTAGTTTGCATAATAGCAGGATCAAAATTATAAGCTCCTTCAAAACCTGCAACATAATTTAAACCTGCAGATAATCCCGAAATATTTATCGAGCACTGATTTTTATTCAATCCACCTAAACTAGTCGGACATAAATTTGACGATGGTAATGGATCTGAAGAATAAACCGCATTAACACAAGGATCAGTAATTTTTCCACTGCCACTAGCTGCTTGCGTCACACACGCTTTAATTGCTGCTGGATTTACTTTTCCAGTTGGAACAACAGGAGTTATAACGTCATAAGTTAACAATCCCACACCGGCATAAAGAGTACAATTGTTTATATGACTCATTATGTCATTTAATGATGCCATATTAGTTGAAGAAATTTTACAACTACTATCACCAACTAAAGTTATATCAATAGTTTTATTTGGCTCATCAATACCGCATGAGGTAGTTATTGTTGCATATGGATAATAACTTTTTCCATCACCATTAAAAGGTAAAATAGCCGAACTATCTTTTTGCAAATCACCCTGACACTTACTACCAAGTGCTGGACAATTTGGATCACTAGTTGGAATTGGAAACTGTGTAACTTGAGATGAAGTCGATGATTGAAGACCAAATTTTATACTTTTGTTTTCCCCTTTAACACCAGCCGCACACGCTACTGAATAATCAATATTTGCATTATCAGTTAAAGTTTTTCCAGTGCTATCAAGTGAAACTGAAAAATCACAGCTCTTAAATGTCATATCAACTTTGGCACTAGTACATTTTGCTGCACCACTTCCAATATCAACCCAGCTCTCTTTACCACCAACATTTATTTTATATTGAATACTAGTATCTTCTCCTTCAGGCAAAACTTTATTAAAAACTGCCGTATAACTTCCATTAGCAAAAGTTAAACTAGCTGGTGTTTTGGGATCACTTTTAGCAACGACCTGTAAATAGGATTTCCAATCGTCAGCATCGCCTGTAGGACATGATGAGCCATTACTACAATTAGTAAACAGCGGCTTAACATTATCAGAATGATTTTTTAGACTAAACGATAATGAAGTAGTTTTTTGAGAATTAATACAGCTAGAAACCGTAGCTTGTGGCAAACTCACAAATGCATTGCCTAAATTATCTCCAACCATTAAATTGTTATTTGGATCAGCATACAACACTGCTCCTTCATTAGTAACTTTTGCTTGTCCGCCATTTAAAGCACCAGAAATATTTTCGATTTCAGATATACTAATAGGCCCACCTGAAGAGCGAGCAGTAATTTTCATTTTAAATACTGAAGAATTAGCATCAACAACGTATAAATATTGTTCGCCTTTAGAATCTTTTATGATTTTTAATGACGTAATATCTGCAATTGATGCATTCATTTCCGACAATGGTTGATAAAGACCAAATTCTTGTGTCGGTGTATTTTGTAGTGGAACCATTGCTAAATATTGACGGCCAGATCCATTAACTGAGCTATCATTGTAATTTCTTACAGGAAACATGAAATAATCATTTCTTCCAGGAACAGTTATATAAACTCCAGCTGAATTATAATTTTCTGGTAATGCAAAATTTGGTTGTGCATTACAATCTGCATTAGAGCCATCTGCTTTAAAAATACAATATGAACCATATAACATATCGTAAAAATTAGTATTTTTATTATCTAATGAATAAACAAAGAATTTCGAGTTATCTTGATCAGACTCTCTATATAAATAAGTAGTCGGATTGCCGGGATTATATACAGTATTAAGAGGTTCTTTTTCAAAATGACTTTTAGATCCTTGATTATCCCAATTATAGCTTCCGACAAAATTACTACCAATGACGTTTTGTCGACCATCATAAAATTTCATCATGGCTCCAAGTAAATACTTAGATCCAGATGGAGTTTCCACTGCAAAATAAGGAGCAAAAGATGATTCATTAATAGCATTACCATCTTTTGCAAGCATGTTATAACTTACACAAGTATAATTTCCATTATAAAAATCACGGAAAAAATAACCACTAGCGCATTTATCAGCTTTATTATTACTAAACTCTCCTAATCCAAAAATTAAATTTTTACTATCTTTAGTGCTTAAAATACTAAGTGCAGAATTATCTCCGACATTAAATGAAAAATATGGATACAAACTTCCATAAACCCCATTATTGTTATATTCACTTTTTTGCACATAACATGTGTGTGATGGTGTTTTTCCTGCTGTTGTACTAGTATGCCGTGATGTATATAAAACTTGTTCGGCAGAGCAAGAAAAAATTGGACCACGACCATAAAAGGAACCATCAGATAAAATATTTCGTGCGCCAGCAATAATTTTTTTATTCCAATCCTTTCCATTTACCATTGAAACACCAGATGGGGTATTACTAACATAACCACAGCTCATATCTGCTGATGGATAAGCCCCGCCAGATCCAGTATAGTCCCAACGAAATGATCCACCTTGAACATCCCCTTTATTTCCATACGGGCTATTAATATTGTTACGAAAATTAGCACTACAAAAATTATTAATCGCTGTTAAATCATTGGTATTAAGTGGCGCAATACTCCAAGCACTGCCAGTAAATTTGGCAATAAGGCCATCCCAATATGCTACAGGTGTTTTAGAAGCGTTTAACCATCCTGATGAAAAATTAACAAGACTTTGTGGAATACTTTTAGTTGGATTATAAGTTATAACAGCATCTGAGCCATTAAAATTAAAAAAAGATTTTTGTGAAAATACAGCAAATTTTGAAGCATCCTTGGAATCACCAACAATACTATAAACAGCTGAAGAGTTATTAACTTCTGGTGTAACAGTAGCATCAAAAGCACATAACGGTATTTTTGCCCAACAACCATTACCAGTACAACCACCATCTACTGCTGTAATATCACAACTAGCAGCATTTACCTGCATAAGAGACAAACAAATAGGCGATAATAAAATTATTTTTTTTAAAATTTTCATTTTAGTCCTTTAAAATTTAAAATTAATTATGTAGCTATTATTTAACAGCTATTTAACTATGAAAGTGGTAACTAATGCCCGCATCACACTTATACATATATAAAGAATTTTTAGCTGTACCGTTAGCATAGTCATAACTTATTGTTCCATTATTCAATGTTCCACCAGCTCCAAAGTCAACTGTAACATCTATTTTTTCACCAGAGAAAGAATAGTTTTTAAATAAAGAAAATCCACATTCTGCTCGCACAGACCAATTAACATTAAAAAATGCTTCAGTACCTAATCCGCCAACAAAAGCAATTTTTTTATCTGAAATATTTCTTGGCACATCAAGATAATATGCATCTGGATTAATAGAACTATTAGATTCAGATAAAGTTATACCAGTAAAATCATGCGAAAAAGAGTAATAATTAGCGCCAGCAAATAAGTACATATTAGTGCTATCAAATACAAAATAACCTAATCTTGCAACAGCGCCGGCTACATAATCTAATTTATTAGAAACGTTTACGCTAACTGTATCTACTTTTCCGATAGATAACTCTGGATCAGCGATTATCGTATCTGTTGGCCCAGAGAAATTAAAATTATTTTTCCAATCACCGTAACTTGCAAAGCCTTCAACTGCTAGCATATATTTGTTATATAAAAATTCATAACCAAGTGCAATTGTCCCATTTAAACCTGAAAGTGCAGAGTCTCTATCTGATCCAACAGTTACACTAAGCTCACAAATATCTCCAGTACATGAATTAGTTTTTAGATTAGTTTTATTGATATTAGAATTACTAGATTGAATATCAATTACCGTCGCGCCACCACCTAAATAAATGTATGGTCCGTAAATACTATATTTCTCGGTATTTATTGCTTGAGCAAAAATATCTGTAAAAAATATACTCTGTATTGAAAAATAAATTAATAAAAATTTACGCATGGAAACTATAAGTTACCCCTATATTTAATCCAAATAATTCTATACTGTGTTTTATATCGCCGTTGTAATCAAAAACAGGCGTATTATTATCACTACCATCTTCGTTTTTTAATCTTAAAGTATAATCTGTTGTGTGAATTATTGAATCAAATCTTATATAATTTAATTCAAATAAGAATGCCCAATTAGAGCTAATAAAATTTTTTAAACCAAGTCCAAAAATTTTACCACTTATTGTTTGCTCAAGATTCGTATCAATGTCTAATAAACGTGCATCATTAGCTAATGGCACACAGCTATACTCTTCAAAAGGATTGGCATCAAAAACTTTTTCAAAAACACAAGTTTCATTAGGAGTTTTAAATTTATATTTATATTTTGTACGTGAATAGCCAACAGTTCCAAATAAAGCGCTGTTATTATTTATCATGTAACCCAAGCGAACTTTACCGCCAAAACTATTTCCCAAAGATTTATTTACATCTAAATTAATCCCGGTAACAACACCTATTTGTAAAGCACCACTTTGCTCAGCAACTTTATCCGCAACGTTAACAATATCGTCTGGATCAATTTTAAATTGCGATGAAATGTCTGCAGATAAGCCATATGAACCTTCGATATCAAATAATATTTTATTTCTAATAACTTCATAGCCCAAAGCCAAATTGCCAAATACACCAACTAATCTATCATCACGATTTAATGAAGTAGATCCAGTAGTTATTCCACAGATAGTGGCATTGGGAAAATTTGTCGCACAGTCGCTAGGATCAGGAAAAGCAGCTGTACGAGCAACATTGCCAGTAACATTAACTGTTCCCAACATCCCGGAACCAAAAAGCCCAAGATAAGGACCGTAAATAGAGCGTGATAAATCTAATGGCTCACTAGCGATAACACTCGCAAATGGCAGTAAACCACAAAGTAATAAAAAAATCCGGTAAAAATTCCCCATAAAAGATTGTTATATAACTTATATAAATGTTTGATATGTCTAATAATCAATATAGCTTATCATTATATGCATAGCAAATAGTAGCGAATCTCTTGATTTCTTATTGAGTTAAATACAAGTTCTGTTACAATATTACGAACTCAACTTATGTTAGTTTTATCAAAATGTCATACGATCAAGTTATTATTATAGGTATCGCAGGACCATCAGCTTCTGGCAAGAGCCTGCTATCTTCAACTATTGTCAATGAGCTTGGAAATAATAAAGTCGCTGTAATTTCAGAAGATTCTTATTATAAGGATTTATCTAAATTACCAATGAATGTTAGAAATAACATGAACTTTGATCATCCCGACTCTCTTGATCACGCTTTGTTAGTTGATCATTTAAAATTATTGAAAAAGAGACAAGACGTTGATATTCCACTTTATGATCATACGACTCACACTCGAAGACCAGAAACTCATAAACTACGCAATCACACTATTATAGTATTAGAAGGAATTTTACTGTTTGCTGATCCAAAGTTAAGAGATTTAATGGATATTAAAATCTTTGTTGATACGGCACTGGATATTTGCCTTGCTCGACGCATTGAACGCGATATTTTAGAGCGAAACCGTACTATAAAATCAGTAGTTGATCAGTACATGGAAACAGTACGGCCAATGTATTTACAATTCATTGAGCCATCAAAACGCTATGCTGATATAATAGTACCTAAAGGGGGTAAAAATCGTATAGCTATCGATATGATAAAAGCCAAAATCAATCATTTATTAAGCCGGAATTAAATTGTGGGAAAAATTCAAGCATGTCTAGGTATTGTTGTTTTATTGGGATTTTGCTGGTTAATAAGCGTTGATAGAAAAAATGCTAAATTAAAAATTGCAGTTAGTGGTGTAATTATTCAGTTCTTTTTAGCTGTATTAATTTTATACGTTCCGATCTTTCAAGAAGTTTTTAAATATTTAACTTCAGCGGTAAACTCATTACAAGATGCAACTATTGAAGGAACAAAATTTGTTTTTGGTTATTTAGGCGGCGCTAACCCTCCTTTTGTTATTGATAAAGCAAATGAACCAAACCAATTTATATTTGCCTTTCGCGCCCTACCTTTAATTTTAGTTGCAAGCGCAATTACTAGTTTATTATTTTATTGGCGCATAATACCGGCTTTAATCAAGACTCTTGCTCGCATGTTTGAAAAAACTTTAGGAATAGGTGGGGCCTTGGGATTAAGCTCTTCTTCTACCATTTTTTTTGGACTAGATATTGCACCGCTAATAATTAGACCTCATTTAAAGTTTATGAGCCGCAGTGAATTATTTTCGTTATTAACTTGTGGCATGGCTACTGTATCAAGTTCTGTTATGGTCTTATACATTCAAATTTTAAAAAATGTTTTAGAGCATCATGATATTTTAGGGCATATTATTACAGCATCAGTTCTAAACGTTCCTGCAGCTCTTACCGTTTCAAGATTAATGATCCCTCACGTTGGTCATACCACCAACGGCGATTTTGCATATGCTGATAAGATGAATAGCTCCATGGATGCTATAGCTCGCGGCGTCAGCGATGTTATTGCTGTTGCTGTTAATATTGCAGCAATGCTAATAGTTCTTACTGCATTTGTATTTTTAATAAATAATTTTTTAAGCATGATTCCACATCCTGGCAGCATGCATGCTTTTACACTTCAAACATTATTTGGTTATATTTTTGCACCAATAATGTGGCTAATGGGAGTTCCATTAAATCAAGCAATTGATGCTGGAGCTATCATGGGAACAAAAACTGTATTAAATGAAATTTTTGCTTATCAAAATTTAGCTCTTAACAAAGAAATTTTTGATCCGCACACAAGATTAATTTTAATCTATTCAGTTTGTGGTTTTGCTAATTTTTCATCAGTTGGTATTGCGATTGGAGCATTAGGATCATTGGTTCCTGAAAGACGTAGTGAAATTGTTTCTTTAGGATTAAAATCTGTTTTATCTGGCACAATTGCAACCTGCTTAACTGGCGCTATTGTTGGGATATTGACTTAAGACATCCGCCGCAAGTTAGCATCCCCCGCCCGGCTA
>CAYGUI010000044.1:0-10458 GCA_964353115.1 uncultured Gammaproteobacteria bacterium | reverse complement strand
ATTTAGAAGAAAAACGCAAAGATATTCAAGTTTTAACTGAAAACTTGCAAAGTAAGCGTAATAATTTATCAAAAAAAATTGGCGAATTAAAACGTAATAAATCTGATAATGGCGAAGTTGACGCTGTAATGGCTGAAGTCGCTAAAATTGGCGAAGAGCTAAAAAGTAAAGCAAAAGAGCTAGAAGAAATTCAAACTAATTTACATGATATTTATTTAGCGGTTCCAAACTTATTAGATCAATCTGTGCCAGCTGGTAAAGATGAAGATAGTAATCAAGAAATAAAAAAATGGGGTGAAATTCCTCAGTTTAATTTTGAAGTTAAAGATCATGTCGATTTAGGTGCGCGCGATAATATGCTTGATATGGAAGCTGGCACAAAATTATCTGGTGCACGTTTTGCCGTAATGCGCAGTGGTCTTGCGCGTTTGCACCGTGCGTTAGCGCAATTTATGTTGGATATTCAAACAATGGAGCATGGTTATCAGGAAATATCAGTACCATATTTAGTTAAGCCTGAGTGTTATATTGGCACGGGCCAGTTGCCAAAATTTGCGGATGATATATTTTTCACTAAGCATGATGAGCGAGAACTAGCTTTGATTTCAACTTCTGAAGTTCCATTAACTAATTTAGTTGCCGATAGCATTATTACTGAAAAAGATTTGCCGCTAAAATTCACGGCGCATAGTGCATGTTTTCGTAGTGAAGCTGGATCATACGGGCGTGATACTCGCGGCTTAATTCGCATGCATCAATTTGAAAAAATTGAAATGGTACAAATTGCCCACCCTGATAAATCTTTTGAGATTTTAGAAAATATGCGTGAGCATGCTGAAAATATTTTAAGGTTGTTACAATTACCATATCGCGTAGTTAATTTATGCTCTGGTGATATTGGTTTTTGCTCAGCAAAAACTTATGATTTGGAAGTGTGGATCCCATCACAAAAAACTTATCGCGAAATTTCATCATGTAGTAACTGTACTGATTTTCAGTCGCGCCGTATGAAAGCACGTTTTAAAAATAATGAAACTGGTAAAAATGAGCTAGTTCATACTTTAAATGGCTCAGGCGTTGCAGTGGGACGCGCATTGGTTGCGGTCATGGAAAATTATCAGCAAGAAGATGGTAGCATCAAAATACCAGAAATCTTGTTGCCATATATGAACGGTATAACAAAAATATAATTAATGTGTTTGATAAAACTGCTTGGCTAATAGCACGGCGTTATGCCTTTGGCTTTCGTGATAAAAAATTTATTTCGCTAATTTCCTGGATTTCAGTAATTGGAATCTTTCTTGGCGTCTTTTCATTGATCGTCGTGTTATCAGTCATGAATGGCTATGACAAAGAGCTTAAAAAACGGATTTTAAGTGTAGTTCCTGAAGTTATAGTGAACTGTCCTAAGCAATATTTAGCATCCTGTGAAAAAAATATAGAAATTAATAAAAATAATATAGTCGCCAAGTCTAAAATTATTAATACCCAGGCTATGATTCTAGATAATAATAATTTGGGTATTGTTGATCTTAAGGGCATAACACCGAGTGATTTTTATAAAGTTATAAATTTTTCGCAAGACTTTTTTAAGTATAATTTAGAAAAACTAGTTCCGGGAAAGTTTAATATTATTATAGGTCGTGGCTTGGCTGATAAATATGGCTGGCAGATTGGTGAGAAAATATCGTTAATATCCCCGGTGGTAAAATTTAATATTGCTGGTATAACTCCAATTATTAAGCAATTTAAAATAGCAGCAATTTTTGATTTAGATTATAAAATGTACGATGAAGACTTAGTTTTTATTAATATTTTAGATGCTAATAAATTCTTAAAAAATTCAGCGCCAGAGGCCATTCAGCTTAAAACTGCTGATTTATTACAAGCGCCGATTTTTGCCAATAAATTAAAAATTAATTTAAAACAATACAATCCTATAATCAAAGACTGGACTGACTTAAATAATAATTTCTTTAAAGCGGTACAATTGGAGAAAACAGTAATAACTATTATTTTATTATTAATAGTCGCTGTTGCCTTATTTAATGTCTTAGCAACTTTGGTTATGACAGTATTTAAAAAGCAGGCGCAAATTTCAATATTGCGTGCTCTTGGGATTAGCAAAAACAGAATTATAAAAATATTTATACTACAGGGACTAATTATTTCTTCAATGGGAATTATATTTGGTGTGGTTTTAGGTGTGCCGACAGCTATTTATATTCGCAATATTACTGAATTTATTGAAAATGTATTGAATATTAATATCTTTTCAAATCAAGCAGCAATAGTGAGCTACTTGCCGAGTATGGTGATGTGGCAAGATGTTATGGTTATAATATTGGTTGCTTTTGGCCTAAGTTTATTATTAACAATATATCCTGCTTTTCGGGCAGCAAAAATAATTCCAGCTAAGATATTAAAAAATGAGTGAAAAAATTATATTAAATTGTAAAAACATTAGCAAAAGCTTTACTGACGGCAATAATAAAATTGAGATTCTTAAAGATCTTGATTTTAGTATTGGCGAGCGAGAAAATGTCGCAATAATCGGTACTAGTGGCTCTGGTAAAACTACTTTATTACATATTTTATCTGGCCTTGACTTACCCGACTCTGGCGATGTTTTTATTAATAATGAAAATTTGGCTGAAATTTCTGAGCATAAACGCGAAATAATCCGCAATAAATATCTGGGAATAGTTTTTCAATTCCATTATTTATTACCAGAGTTTAGTGCTGAGGAAAATGTAGCAATGCCGTTATTAATTCAAAATATTAATAAAAAAGAAGCAATAGCGTGCGCGCGTGAATTATTAGCAAAAATTGGTCTTGCTGAAAGATTTTCGCATCGACCGTATATGCTATCAGGTGGTGAGCGGCAGCGAGTGGCAATTGCCCGTGCATTAATAACACGCCCTAAATGTGTTTTTGCTGATGAGCCAACTGGAAATTTAGATCCAAAAACAGCTGACAAAGTTTATCAGCAGTTTTTAGATTTAACTAGCGAATTTGGTACTAGTTTTGTTATCGTAACTCACGATCAAAATTTGGCTAGAACTGTAAATAAAATTTTGGTTCTTGAAAATGGTAAGTTGTCTTAAATAAAAATATAAATAATTATGACTATAAAATACGATTACAAAACTCACACTTTTCAAATTGATAAATCTCCACACGATATTATTGATGATTATGAAATAAATAAAGATACCTCTTTTACTAAAGAAGAGCGTGATAAATTTAAGTTATGGGGGCTATTGCCAGCAACAGTTCATGATTTAGAAAAGCAAATTAATGCTCGTTATCAGCAGTTAATTTCAATTCACAGCCCGCTGCGCCAATATATATTTTTAAGTGGTCTGCAAGATGCTAATCAAACATTATTTTACGCACTATTAAAGCGTCATGTGGCAGAAATTTTGCCGATAGTATATACACCAACTATTGGTGATGCAGTAGAAAACTATAGTACCGAGTTTCGCCGCGCTCGAGGTTTATTTATTAGCTATGAAGATAAAGATAGGATTCCAGAAATTTTAGACAGCTGCGTTATTGATCGTGATATTCGTTTAGCATTGGTTACTGATGGTGAGGGAGTGCTTGGAATAGGTGATTGGGGCGTTGGTGGTATTGATATTGCAATTGGAAAACTTACTGTTTATACCGCATGTGGTGGTGTTAATCCTATGCACTGTTTACCAATTCAGCTTGATGTTGGGACTAATAATCAAAAGTTACTTGATGATCCATCTTATTTAGGTTGGCGCCATAAAAGAATTAGCGGTAAAGAGTATTATGATTTTATCGATAGCTTTGTTGCGGCATTAACAAATAAATTTCCTGGAATATTTTTACACTGGGAAGATTTAGGACGTGATAATGCGCGTAATGTTTTACTAAAATACCGTGATAAAATTACGACTTTCAACGATGATATGCAAGGAACTGGGGCTACAGCTCTTGCGAGCTTATTATCAGCACTTAATGTTACTGGTGAAAAATTAGAAGATCAACGTATAGTATTTTTAGGTGCGGGAACTGCTGGAACTGGAATTGCTGATCAAATGGCAAATGCGATGATTACTAATGGTTTATCAGATGAAGAAGCGCATAGTAAAATTCATATGGTTGATCGTCAAGGTTTATTATTAAAATCAATGGAAGAGTTAGCGTTTTTTCAAGAGCCATATGCTAAAACTGAAGAGCATATTGCTAATTGGGATGTTAAAAATAATAAAAATATTAGTTTATTAGAAGTTATTAAAAATCATAAACCAACTGTTTTAATTGGCTGCTCAACAGTTAAGGGCGCATTTAATGAAGAAATTGTGCGTGAAATGGCGAAGCATGTTGAATATCCAATTATATTTCCTTTGTCTAATCCTAGCCATCTTGCTGAAGCTGTGCCAAAAGATCTTTTAGAATGGACTGATGGTAAAGCTTTAATTGCAACTGGTAGTCCGTTTGAAAATACTGCGCAATGTAATAATTCTTTTGTATTTCCAGGTTTAGGTCTTGGAGTTTTGGCATCGCATGCTACAACGGTTTCAGATGGCATGATTTGGGCGGCGTGTGAGGCATTGGCTCATGCATGCCCAACAGTTACTGACAGCAAAGCGCAATTATTGCCGAATATAGAAGATAGTTTGATTACCAGCAAAAAAATTGCTATTGCTGTTGCTAAACGCGCGATAGAAGAAGGGCATAGCAAAATTAAGCTAAGCGAAGTTGAAATGCGCGTTAATGAAGAGCGCTATAATTTTCAATATCCGACAATAGAAAATATTTAAAAAATTTTAAGAATCTGGCTCCATATCACTGCCGCAGCATTGTGGTGATTTGATCATTCCTTCACATTTTGGGCACTTAGAAACTTGAATAGTTTTTCCATTTTTAGTTATTTCATCATGGATTAATTCAGTCCCACATTTTCCGCAAGTTAGTCCATCAACACTCATTTCACAATCATGACACTCGTATCTCATAAAAGCTCCTATTTTGATTTTTACTATATTAGTATAGCTCAAATATGTATGTATTAAAGTTGATGTTTTTTAAATATGTATATATAATATATATATGTAATCATAATATATAAATATATTTAAATGTTTAGCAAAATACAGATAAAACAAGCAGATAGCAAAATAAATAAGTGGAGGAAGTTATTAAATGACTCTTTTCCTTCTGCAGGTTGGGTTAATTATATTCGCTCTGCTTTATTTATGACTACAAGCCAATTAGCCCAAAGATGCGGGTACCATCAAACCCGTATATCAAGAATTGAAAAAGATGAGAAAAATGGCTCTGTAAATCTTAAGACTATGAAAAAAGTAGCTGAAGGATTAGATAGTTATTTTATATATGCCATAGTTCCTAAAAAAGAAATTGAAGGTATGTTAAAAAATCGTGCAATTGAAATTGCTAGAAAACAAGTAGCAATTACTAATAAAACAATGTCTTTAGAAGATCAAAGTGTTTAATCAAAAGTAAATGTATTGCATATTCAGCAATTAGCAGAAGAATTAATAAGAATTAAAATTAAAACTTTATGGAATGATTATGACTAATTTTTATAGCTCTGAAGATGCAACGCCACTTGAACATGAAGAATTAATGCAACTAATTCCTAAGCATATTTCTAATCAACAGGAATTAAATGAATGGGAGCAAGCTAATATTATTGAGGCTTTGCAAAATATTTTAAATAAAAAATTTATAGAAAAAGAAAAAATATTAGACATTAAATTTATTTTAAATTTACATAAAAAAATGTTTGGAAAAACATGGAAGTGGGCTGGAAAAATCCGTAGTACTAATAAAAATATAGGGGTTGATAAAAGTTTAATAATGAATGAGTTAAAAAAATTGATAGATGATGTACAATTTTTTATTGATAACTTAACTTATACTATTGATGAAATAGCAGTTCGTTTTCATCATAGATTAGTGTTTATTCACCCTTTTAATAATGGTAATGGTCGTCATGCTAGATTAATGGCAGATCTTTTAATTATTAGTCTTGGTGGAAAAAAATTTACTTGGGGTGGAACAAGTGATTTAATATCACAAAATAATACTAGAAAAAATTATATATCGGCTTTAAGAAAAGCCGATAACCATGATTTTAATGACTTAATTTTATTTGCACGTGAAAATAATTAAGAATTAATTTTTAAGTTTTTTTCTATAATCACCCCAAAGCTCAGCAACTTTGCCAGATAGCAATAAAGTTGCCAGAATGTTTGGTAATGCCATACCAATATTTGAAATATCAGCCAATTTCCACACAGTATTAAGTGGTACTATTGCTCCAGCAAATACCGCTACTAAAAAAACCAACTGATAAATTTTAGCGCCGTGTTTTTCTGAAATAAATTTTGCAGCGCGGCTACCTAAATATGCCCAAGTTAAAATAGTAGTATAAGCAAATAAAAATAAGCCAATAGCAATTACCCAGGGACCAAGTACTGATAATGAAGGGTGAATATGTCCCAACCCTTTTTCAAAAGAAAAAGCAATTAATCCAGAGCCGTTTAAGTTGGTATTAAGATTTTGAAAATCAGACAATAACAATACCAGTCCCGTCATACTGCAAACTAATAAAGTGTCGAAAATAGGACCAATCATACCAATAAGTCCCGCTTCAGCAGGGTGTTTAACGTTAGCAGTAGCCATAGTAATTGGACCAGTACCAAGACCAGCCTCACTCGCCATTAAGCCGCGTGCTACGCCAGAGCGAATAGCATTACCAATTACTGCACCACCAAAAGCACTAAAATTTAATGCACTATTTACAACATTAAATAATACGTGAGGAATTTGTTTGAATTGATAAACTATGATTATAAGCGCTGCTCCACAATAAAATATTGCCATAAATGGAACTAAAATAGTTGCAAGATGCGAAAGTCGTTTAATACCACCCATTACAACAACAGCAGTGGCGAGCATAATGAAAATTCCTGCACCAAAGCGATGTAAATTAATACTTGGTGCAACATAAGCGATTGCATCAACAATAGAATTGGTTTGGACTAGCGCCCCAGTTGTAAGAGCTGTAAAAATACAGAACACTGAAAACAATAACCCTAATTTTGGCCAATTTAATGCATTAGCCATAACAGTCATTGGTCCGCCAGTTATTTCTCCATCTTTACTAATTTCGCGGTAATTGTTGGCAAGCATGCTCGATGAAAATTTAATTGCCATGCCAGATATCGCTGTCATCCACATCCAAAATAATGCTCCTGGACCACCAGCAACTATTGCCGTTGCAACGCCTGCAACATTTCCAGTTCCAATAGTACCAGACAATACAGTTGCTAAAGCCTGGAAACCAGATGTTTGCTCTGGATCATTGCTTTCTTCTTCACTAAGCATAGAAATTGCTTTTTTACTGTAACTAAATTGAATAAATTTAAGTCTAAAAGTTAAAAATATTCCGGCTCCAAGTAAAATAAAAATAGATACAGGGCTCCAAGAAAGTGATGCTAAGCGATCAATAAAATTTTCAAAATTATTCATAAAAAAGACTTATTTTTGATAAAGTGAGCGATTATAACATAGTTAAAAAATAACTCCCAAAACAACTTTACGGCCATCTCCAGCGACTAAGTTATAGCTTTGACAGGCTTTTTTATTATCCATAAATTCTATGCCAATGTTGCGCGATAAAATAGGAGCTATAATTTTAAGAGGTGGTATTTGCCATTTGTCACCCGTGCCAATAATAATTAGATCTGAAGCATCATTTGCAAGCTCTAATAATGACTGACTAGTAAGATCATTGATATTTTTTATGCCCCAATTTTTAGGAGCTATGGTATTGCTAACTATAAAGCTTGATGTAAATTTTTTATCGTTAATAGTTATCTGATTATCTTCATAATCAGTAATTTTAAATTCTATTAAATTTGTTTCTTTTATAATTTCCATTTTTATACCAAGTTGTTTAATTCAAATTCGCCTTTGTCATTAAGCTCTAAAATAATAGCTGAATCTTTATGCCAGTCTCCCAGAACATATCTCTTCGCTATTATATCACTTATACCATTATCATAAGTGATGTTATGAACATTAGGTTTATGAGTGTGGCCGTGTATTAGTATCTTGCCATTAAATTTTTTCAAATATTTTTTTACTGTTAAATCATTAACATCCATTATCTTTAATTCAGTATTATCTTTTTTATTCTGACTGGTTTGCCGAAATTTTAGCGCAATTTTTTGTCTAATTTTTGTTGGTAAAGATAGAAAAATTTTACGCAAAATTTTTGATTGCGTGAAACGTCGAAAACGCATGTAACTCTTGTCATTGGTGCAAAATATGTCACCATGGCTTAATAATATGTTTTGGCCAGCTAGATTTATTTTGTACGGATCAGGTAATTGTTTTAGTTTATTAATTTTTAAAAATTCTTTATTAATTAAAAAATCTCGATTACCATTTATGAAAAATAGCCCAACTCCAAGATCCTTGAGCCGGTTTAATTCCTTAGTTATGGGAGAAAACCAACTATTTTCTATATCGTTTCCCACCCAATACTCAAATAAATCTCCTAATATAAATATATCTTGGGCTTTAGAGCCTTGATTTTGTAGGAATTTTTCTAATAATTTAGTCTCATTTGGGGTGTTTGGTCCAAGATGTAAATCAGATATAAAAAAGTAGCTCATATTCGGCATTTTATAGTAAAATACAGCCCCATGAATATTAATTTTTTAGATTTCGAACAACCTATAGCTGAGCTTGAAGCCAAAATTAACGAATTACGTTTAGTTGGTAATGAAAGTGGCGTTGAGATTGGTGATGAGATTGAGCGTTTACAGAAAAAAAGCCATGAAATGATGGTCAAAATTTTTGGTAATTTGACCGATTGGCAAAAAGTTCAATTAGCGCGTCATCCGCATCGTCCATATACATTGGATTATATCGAACGTATTTTTACTGATTTTACTGAGCTGCATGGCGATCGTATAGGCGCTGATGATAAAGCTATCGTTGGTGGATTAGCAAAGCTTAATGGTATGCCAGTTATGGTAATTGGCCAGCAAAAAGGGCGTGGAACTAAAGAAAAAGTTAAGCGTAATTTTGGTATGGCAAGTCCTGAGGGTTACCGCAAATCCATGCGTTTATTAAAAATGGCAGAAAAATTTAAATTACCAGTTTTCACTTTTATCGATACAGCAGGCGCTTATCCTGGCATAAAAGCTGAAGAAAATGGTCAAAGTGAAGCTATTGCAGCGTCATTAAGTTTAATGTCAGATTTAGATACCCCAATTATTGCCACAGTCATTGGTGAAGGTGGCTCTGGTGGTGCTTTAGCTATTGGTGTTGCTGACAGACTTTTAATGCTGGAATTTAGTGTATATTCAGTAATTTCACCGGAAGGGTGTGCTTCTATTTTATGGAAGACTGCTGAAAAAGCCTCAACAGCTGCCGAAGCTATGAATTTAACTGCAGAAAAATTATATGATTTAGGTTTAGTCGATTTCATAATAAAAGAGCCTTTAGGTGGTGCGCATCGTAATTTTGATGAAATAGCTACCAATCTTAAGAAGGCTTTGGTTGAAAATTTAGCCGAAATTAAAAACTTATATCCTGTTGATTTGACTAAAAAGCGTTATGAAAGACTAATTTCTTTCGGGCGTTTTGAAGATTAGTTAATAATCCGTAAGTGTCATTAAAATATTATGAACCAATCAAGCATTGAGAATTTTTTTGCTAATAAAAAAGTCAGTCAAATTTATATCGCTTTTAGTGCTGGTCTGGATTCTAGTGTTTTATTAGATTTCTTGTTAAAAAGCCCGTATAAAAATAAATTACATGCCATTCACATTAATCATGGTTTAAGTCCTAATGCCGATCTTTGGCAGCAAACAGCTGAAAAAATTTGTAAAAATTATAAGATTAAATTTTCAGCGCATAAAATTATTATTGATAAAACTAAGGGAAATATAGAAAACCAAGCACGAAAAGGGCGTTATGAGATATTTGCAGAATATGTTAAAGGTAGCTCTGATTATTTAGTTACGGCTCATCATGCTGATGATCAGGCGGAGAATTTTATCTTAAGATTAATGCGTGGCTCGGGGGTGTTGGGACTTTCTGGTATTAAAGAATTATCTATTTTTGGCGCAGGTTTTATTGCAAGACCGCTATTAGCTTTTTATAAAAAAGATCTGGTGCAATACGCACAAAAGCATAATTTGATTTGGGTTGAAGATGAGTCTAATACTGATTTGGCATTTACACGGAATTTTGTTCGTCATAAAGTTTTGCCATTATTGGAAGAGCAGTGGCCAGCAGCTAAAAATAGTATTAATCAGACTGTGGAGCATTGTGCGGAAGCTCAGGAGTTATTAGATGATTTGGCTGTATCCTCGTCATCCCCGTCATCCTCGTCATCCCCGTCATCCCCGTCATCCCCGTCATCCCCGCGAAGGCGGG
>CAYGUI010000043.1:0-10880 GCA_964353115.1 uncultured Gammaproteobacteria bacterium | reverse complement strand
TAATAATGCCAATCCATATAATATTTTAAATTTAAGCTATAAATACAATATAATTCATAATTATTACAGTAATAATTATAACGATATAATTTTTACATTAGATGATATTGTTAACCACAAAAATAAAACTATTAATTCATATATAGAATGGTATCAGCCAGGTTTAATAAATATAGATATAAAAAATAATTCTAATTTTTTTCTTTATAACAAGGCTAATCACGGTGTAAAAATAAAAAGTGTTAATTATTTTGCAGAAAAAAACATTAGAAATATATCTGCTGATTTTTTATTAGATATTTTAAATATAAAAAATAGTTTTTCTATAAATTATAAATATTTCTGTGCTTTATTGAGCTTGTTTAACATTAATAATATTGAGCTTAAAAATATAATCAAAAATATTATAAATATCAAAATAAATAATCAAAATAATAAACTAATTATTTTTTACAAAAATACAGATGAATTTATGAATAAAAACAATTTGGTCAATTTTTTTTCGCGTTATTTGTGTGATTTTATTGATGATTTATGGATGCAAGGGGATGAAAAATTAAGCTTTGAGGTAGTTTATGATAAATGATGAAAAGATTTTAGATGTATTGGCGTATTTATTACGGGTAAATAAAGTATCACCAAAAGTATTGTTTAATTTGACAAAAAAAATAGAAAAATTAGATTACAGTAACAATATAAAAGACCCTATTATTTATTTTTGTGATGAGTATATCGCTAAAAAATTTCCTGATAATAATCTGCCAAAATTACAAGAAAGCATATTAAATTGTAATAACGGGGGAGATAGATTCTTTAAATTATTAGAGCAAGAGTTAGTAAATAATAGTGATGTTTTAGTATATAAATTATATCTTTTACTACTGCGCAATGATTTTCGTGGTCGTTATGCTGAGGATGAGTTAAAAATATTGGATTATATAAATAAGCTGTCTGAAATAATAGAAAAAAAATATGCTAATATCTCTGATATATTAGATCACAATAAGCCTAAGATCACAGATAATTACCAAAAATTAAACAGTATTTTAACAATAATAGACGATTCATCATGGCGTCAATATTTCGCTGGTTTGTTTGCTATATACTTTTCTAGCTGTCTTTTATTTTATAAAATATTTTCTTGACAGACTAAATATTTATGAGATAATGAGAATCATTATCATTTAGAGAGTTTAGTCTTTTCATGCACTTACCGGTAAAAAAAACATTAATATACGTCGCACATACATTTATTGGCATTGGGTTTGGTTTTTTAGCCTTTGCTGGCATTTTGGCAATTTATCCTAGCATTCCTGCAGCGATTGCAGCATTTATTGTTGCTGGAATAGTTGAAGGGGATGTTTTTGGCAAATTTGCTTGGCAGGGATTTAAGCGCTTATTTGTTATCGGTAAAGAAGAGCGACAACGTGAAGGGATGCCACCGGATTATCTTTTGGCTTTTATGCTAATCACTATTATGCTGGCATCAATTAGTACAGCTTTAAGCATTGCTTTTGAGGCTCATGGTGCTATGTTAGCCATTGGTGCGTTTTTTGGCATCGGTATTCCGGCAGGTATAGCAACAGGTGGGGTCGCGATAATAGCTGTGATTACCACTTTCGCCTTTGCTTTTGCACTTTATAAAACTTTTATGGAATTATGGGATCGAGTAAAAGAGCATAAAATAATTGAAAAAATCAAGGATTATTTTAAAGATAAGAAAAGCTGGGTTAAAGTTGCTTTAGGTATTATTACAGGAATAGTAGCTCTTTTAATTATTATAACTACAATTGCATCGGCTGGAACTTGGTGGCATGCAGTAAAAGCTGGTGCTTTATTGCTTCCGCATATTGGAAAACTTGCAGCAATAATTCGTAGTGTTACCGTACCGTTTTTTGTAATATCAAGTCTATCTTTCTTGGTTAATAATTCAATCGATACTATAAGAAAGTTTGGTAATTTATTTAATAGCCTGAAGTCTATAAAAGAATACCGTGATGATGCGTGGAAAGCCGTAAAAGCCAATCCTAATCCAATTTACTGGTGTACTAAATTATTAGTTAAATCTGTTGGTGCAATAATATTTGTCGGTCATTCTGTTTGTTGTGCTGCAATGTTTGATCGTGTTGGAGGTCGTGCAGTAGCAATAGGTGCTACTTGTGCGGGGGCTGTCGCGGATAACATTAGCGATTTATCAGCTATTTGGCATGAAGAGCATGAAGAAGAGCATGACCATGGTTTATTTGATCTTGCAACAAAAGGCGTGCAAATAGCAGTCGGAGTCGTACCAAGTGCTATATCTATAGGTATTGATGTTCTATCCAGAAATAAAACACCTAAACAATCTTTACATGATCATATAGATTTAGTGCGCGAGCATAGTCATGAACATAGTCATAATCATAGCCCCGCAGCCTGATTTTTTGTATACTATAATTCATGAAAAAAAAATTCCTAATCTTATTTACTCTTTTAGTTAGTACAAATTTATTTGCAGCTACTCAATATATAGTTGGCTACGGCAGTTTAATGCACGAAAAATCAAAGCGCTATACCGGTGATAAAGTTGGTGATGGCGTGCCGGTAGAAGTAAAAGGCTTTAAGCGGGTGTGGGGAGTTAGATCGCATTATCAACCTGGAACAACTTTTTTAGGAGCGATTAAATCGAGTAAAAAACATATCATAAACGGTGCATTGTTTTGTGTTGATAGTGATGAAGAGCTAAAAAACTTTGATATGCGTGAAAAAGGTTACACACGTATTTTACTTGATAATAGTGATATCAAAATATTAGAAAAAAATAATAATTATGATTTTTCTCATGCCAAAATTTGGATTTATTCGATAAAAGGTCGGTTATTGCCGCCATCGTATAATTATCCAATAGTTCAATCATATGTTGATTTGTATATTCATGGCTGCATAGAATTAGAAAAAAAATATGAGATAAAAGATTTTGCAAATAAATGTGTTAATGAAACATATGGATGGCCAAAAAAATGGTCAAAAGTTTGGCAAAATGATCGAATTTATCCTCGTCGTCCGTATATTTACGAGAAATATGCATTTTTAATCGATGATATGCTGAAAAAATTTCAATAAATCCATTTTGGTGCTAATATTCTTATATGAATAGCACTATTATTTTACCAATTGTTTTGACATTTATTGGAATTATCTTTTTATCTGCAGGGTTAAAGTATTCCTGCCAAATAAAATCTAATATAAATATTAACCAGTCTTTATGGACTTTGCTGTGCTTGATGATTCTGTTTTTTATTATTGGTTATTTTGGCTTTATTTTTTACGCATTTATGTTGGCAAAGAAAAGCCAAAGCTTTCAATTTCAAACCTTAATTTCATTAGTTTTTTTATCAGGTGGAATTTTTGTCTTTCTAGTTTGTGAATTATTTAGCTCTACACTATATAAAATATCTCAAGTTAATAATTTAATTGCTGATTATAATCAACTTAAGAAGAAAGCCGATCTTGATACATTAACGGGGTGTTATAACAGAAGTTACTTAGAAGAATTGTTTAAAAATAAGTTAGATCTTTTTGCTATCACTAAAAAATCATTTGCAATATTTTTTGTTGATCTAAATTTATTTAAAAAAATTAATGATACATTAGGGCACTTAGCTGGAGATAAAGTTCTCAAAGATTTTTGTCATTTACTAGAAAGTACAATTAGGCGTACCGATGTTGTAATACGTTATGGTGGGGATGAGTTTGTTTTAGTTGTAGATTGTTACGATTTAAAGTCTTGTGAGCTAATGGCACAAGATATTGTCAAAGCTGTTGATTCTAAACAATTTGAATTTGAGAATAATAAATTTAATGTGTATTGCGCAATTGGGATGTTATTGATTGATACAAAAATCAATAATCTAGAGCAAGCTATTGAAATAGCTGATAGTTCTTGCTATGCCGCTAAAAAAATCTGTGATAACTGCTCAGGTTATAAATCTTAATGACGCCCAAATAATCATTTTCTTGACATAATTTCGTATAATCTTTAAAATGCTTCTTCGTTAAAAATCCACAAAATTCTATAAAATCATGTCGCTAAAGCTATACCTGAAGACCCACGGTTGTCAAATGAATGAATATGATTCAGCAAAAATGATTGATTTGCTGAAGGATAGCCATAAAGTTGAGGTTACAGAGGTAGCCGAAGAGGCTGATATTATTATGATAAATACCTGCTCAATTCGCGAGAAAGCGGCTAGTCGAGTATTTGATGAATTGGGACGGTGGCGCAAGATTAAAGCAAAACGTCCAAGCGTTTTAATTGGTGTTGCTGGATGTGTGGCAAGTCAAGAAGGTGATGCGATAATTAAGCGCGCTCCATTCGTTGATTTAGTTTTTGGTCCGCAAACTATCCATCGTTTGCCAGAAATGATTGAAAAAACGCAACAAACTAAAAAACCAGTTGTTGATATTAGTTTTCCAGAAATAGAAAAATTTGATCATTTGCCAGAGCCAAAAGCTGATGGCGCTACAGCTTTTGTATCGATAATGGAAGGCTGCAGTAAATATTGTACTTATTGTGTTGTGCCATATACTCGCGGAAAAGAAGTTAGTCGTCCGTTTAATGATGTTATTATCGAGTGCTATAAATTAGCTGAGCAGGGGGTGCGTGAAATTAATTTATTGGGCCAAAATGTTAATGCCTATCGTGGTCAAATGGAAGACGGTGATGTTGCTGATTTGGCTTTCTTAATAAGTACTGTAGCAGCAATCGATGGTATTGATCGCATTCGTTTTACTACCTCTCATCCAGTAGAATTTTCTGACAGCTTAATTGAAGTTTTTGGCGAAGTGCCAGAGCTTGCTAGTCATCTTCATTTGCCAGTACAAAGTGGCTCGGATCGCGTGTTAGCTGCGATGAAGCGTGGCCATACGGTTTTAGAATACAAACAAAAATTACGCCGCATAAAAAAACTGCGTCCTGATATTAGTTTCTCTTCTGATTTTATTGTTGGTTTTCCTGGTGAAACTGACAAAGACTTTGAAGATACCATGAATTTAATTAGTGATATTGGTTTTGATAATAGCTTTAGCTTTATTTATAGTAAACGCCCAGGAACACCAGCTTCTAGCTTATTTGATGACACTCCAATGGATGTTAAGAAAAAACGTCTAGATATTTTGCAAGATAGAATCGCTGCCAATACTTTAGAGATTAGTAGAAGTATGGTTGGCAAGGTTGAAAAAGTTTTAGTTGAATCAAAATCTAAGCGTGACGACAATGAATTAGCTGGTCGTACTGAAAATAATCGAATTGTAAATTTTGCAGGTGATTCAAGTTTAATTGGCGGTTTTGCTAATGTAAAAATAATCGAAGCGCGTCCATATTCTTTGCGAGGAGAATTAATTTCTGATAATGTCTGATCTTTTTTTGATCTTGTTATTTCTTGTTCTATACTTAAAATAACAATGACAGATCATACAATAACTTTAAACACAGATGTTGTAACCCTCGATCTAACGTTATCTCCTTTAGATAATAACAGGCTAGCCAATTTCTGTGGGCCTGTAGATCAGAATATCCGCCTAATTGAAAAAAGCCTTAATTTGCGTATTTTGTTACGTGAAAATCATTTGAAGTTGATAGGCTCTGAAAAGAATATTAGGATCGCAAAAAACATAATTCTACAGCTATATCAAGAAGCTGCCGTTGGCGCTTTAGGATTGCAGCATATAGAGCAATTACTAATAAATAGTAATGATCCGGTAGAATTACCGTGGCATGATATTGCTTTTAATGTCAAAGGCAAAGCTTATAAGGCTCGCAATAAAAATCAATCGCTTTATATTAAAGCGCTTAGAAAATACGACATTAATTTTGCACTAGGTCCTGCTGGTACAGGAAAAACTTATTTAGCAGTAGTTAGAGCCTGTGAGTTATTAGAGCGGCAAGAAATTTCACGTATTGTTTTAGTGCGCCCGGCAGTTGAGGCGGGAGAAAAACTTGGGTTTTTACCAGGTAATATTAATGATAAAGTAAACCCATATCTGCGCCCATTATATGATGCTTTATACGATGTATTAGGCTTTGAAGATGTTAATAAGATGATTGAGCGTAATATTATTGAAATTGCATCTTTAGCTTATATGCGTGGGAGAACTTTAAATGATTCTTGTGTCATTATGGATGAGAGTCAGAATACTACTATTGCGCAAATGAAAATGTTATTAACTCGTTTAGGATTTAATTCTAAAGCTATAATAACAGGCGATTTATCACAAATAGATTTGCCGCGGCATGAATATTCGGGTTTAAAACATGCGGTTGAAATTTTGGGTGATGTCCCCGGCATTAATTTTTGCCGCTTTGAAAATCACGATGTTGTTAGGCATCCATTAATTAAAAAAATTGTAGCGTGTTACGATAGTCATGAAGTTAGAACTAGATATACAAATTGAATCGCCTAATTTAAATATTCCACAAGAAAGTGATTTAATAAAAATAGTAGAGCAGGTCTTATCATTTAATAATATTAATACAGCTGCTCTTTGCATAAGAATTGTTACTGATCAAGAAATTCAAGATCTTAATAAGAATTATCGCGATAAAGATAAACCAACTAATGTCTTATCATTTCCTTTCGATGCCCCCCCAGAATTTAATGAAAATAATTATTTAGGCGATATTATTGTTGCTGCTGATGTTGTTGAGCATGAAGCAGTTGATAATAATAAGCCAATTTTTGATCATTGGACTCATATGGTTATCCATGGTGTATTGCATTTATTGGGCTATGATCATATTGATAATGATGAAGCAGAAGAAATGGAAGGTCTTGAAGTAGAAATATTAAAAAAATTAAATATAAATAATCCATATATAAAAACATAAATATAAAATGAAAAGCAGAATAAAGAAATTTTTCAAAAGATTTAAAAAAATACCAAAAGATAAAAAAAAGTTATCGTTATTGCTTAGAAGAATACATAAAGAAAAAAAATTTCTCGATCTCGATTCTCTATCAATGATGGAGTCAGTTTTACAAATTTCTGATCTTAAAGTCAGCGATATCATGATTCCTAAATCTAATATTGTATGTATTGACGAAGATATGGAATTATCTGAAATTATTAATATAGCAATTAAGTCAGGTCATTCAAGATTTCCAGTTGTTAGCGAAAATAATGAAATTGAAGGTATTTTAATTGCTAAAGATTTATTATCGTTAATGGTTGATCAAGACGCAAAATTTAACCTACATGGTATGTTGCGCCCATCAGTAATAGTTCCTGAAAGCAAAACTCTTATAAAATTACTACGGGAATTTCAATCAAAGCATAATCATGTGGCGGTAGTTGTTGATGAATATGGTGTAATTTCAGGGTTGATAACATTAGAAGATATTGTTGAACAAATAATTGGTGATGTAATAGATGAGCATGATAGTGGCGAAGCTCAAGTTTTTATTATCCCTCAAAAAGATAACAGCTTTACAATAAAAGGATTAACTCCAATAGAGGATATTAATAATTATTTTGATTTAGAGCTTGATGATACAAAGTTTGACACTATCGGAGGATTGGTTATTCATAAAAATGGAAGCTTGCCGCAGAAAAATGATAAAATTGAGCTTGGTGGATTATTATTTACAGTAATGCTGTCGGATAATCGTCGTGTAAGATTGTTGCGAGTCGAGCGAAAAAATAATGTTTAATGTAATCGGTAAGTTGAAAGCTAATAAATATCCTGGTCATCTACTAGCCTTGTGGGCAGGTACGTTAGTTCCGCAAGCTATGGCACCATATAATCATTGGTATTTAGCTTTCTTAGCCCCAGCTTTATTGTTACTTACTATTATTGAAGTTAGTCCAAATGTTGCTTTATTGCGCGGTTTTTTATTTGGGCTTGGTGAATTTGGCTTTGGAGTAAATTGGGTCTATCACAGTATTCATACTTATGGTAATGCGGGGGTATTTTTATCGGGACTTATTACAGTTCTTTTTATATTTCTGTTAAGTACTATTCCTTTATCAAAAGCCTTTTTATTTCGTAAAATTACCAACCCAACCAAATCCTGGAATTATTTATTAGTTTTTCCTTTACTATGGGTTTTATTAGATTGGGTACGCTCTTGGTTGTTTACAGGTTTTCCGTGGTTATATTTGGGATATAGCCAAGTTAATACTTTACTGGGAAGTTATGCGCCGCTAATAAGTGTTTATGGTGTTACTGGTTTAGTGGTTTTATGCTCAATTATGCTATATACCATCTTGTTAAATAAAAATAATAGTAAAAAATTAGTAGCATTAGTAATAATTATTTTAGTTTTTACAGGCGGTTATATTTTAAAAAGCTTTCCTTGGGGTAAGCCTCTTGGTCCAAAATATAAAATTAGCTTGTTGCAAGGTAATATACCGCAAGAAGATAAGTGGCAAGCCAAAAATCAGCAAAAAATAATTGAAAAATATATCAAATTAACTAATGATGCCATTGATAGCGACATTGTTGTTTGGCCAGAAGCTTCTATGGTTCTTCCATTACCATATTCACAAAAAATTATTGATAAATTAGATGAAGCAGGTAAGAAAACAAATCGAGCGATTGTTATTGGTGTTTTAGAGCGCACCCCGGATAAAAAACATTATTACAATAGTTTAATAGTTGTTGGCGATGGCAGTAAAATTTATCGTAAAAGCCACTTAGTACCATTTGGTGAATATATTCCTTTTGAGGGTATAGTTGGTAGTATTTTTGACTTATTGGGACTTCCAATGACGACTGTTACTCCATATGAAGAAGAGCAGCCATTATTAAATATTAAAAAACTAAAAGTATTGCCAGAGATTTGTTATGAAATTACTTATCCAAATGATGTAATTAATGCAGGACGTGATGCTAATGTGATTTTAACTGTTAGTAACGATACTTGGTTTGGTCACACCATTGGCCCAGCACAACATCTCCAAATTGCTCAAATGCGAGCACGAGAAGCTTACCTACCAGTTATTCGCGCCACTAATAATGGCATTACGGCGTTAATAAATGAAAGAGGTCAAATTTATCAACAAATCCCGCAGTTTGAAGAGGGAATTTTAACCGGTGAAGTTGAGGGTTTTGTTAGTAATACTCCAATTGAAAAAATTGGCATAACTGAGCTTATGCTGGGATTATTAGTTTTATTGATTGCATTATTATTAGTAGAAAATTCTGGTTAAAAATTTTTAAACTAATAAGTAACTTAACGAATATAAAGCAATAACTAATGAACTAGCGCAAAAATTAATTGGCCAGTCTAATAATGCTGCCGCAATAATACTCACGGTAATTATAATTATATTTAAGATAATGCTTAAAAATAGGCATGGTAAATAATTTTTGGTGTATAGCATTGCAATTGCGCTTGAGCCAATTATTAAAGTAAAGATCAATAATACGCCGACAATTTGACTGGTAAAAGTAATCGCCAATGCCAAAGTAATCATAAAAATACTATTGATTAAATTAACGTTTATGCCGCGACTTTCTGCCAAATTTTGATTTATGCTTATTAGTAATAATTGTCTATTAATTAAAATTATAGCTAATATTGAAAAAAGTGCTGTTAATGAAATTACTAAAAATTCTTGATAATTAATACTGAAAATATTACCAAAGATAATAATATTAGCTTGATTCGCATAATTTTTATTAAGAAAAAAAGTTAATGCCGCAATACCTAAAATAAAACTTAATAACAAAGACGTTGTAACATCATTATGTTTTACATTTTTTTTATTAAAAAATAGCATTAATAAAGCGGACAAAATGGTAATTGCCGATTGTCCGAGTAAAGCCGGAAACCCTAATAGCAGAGCTATACTTGCGCCCGAGATGCCAATATGGCTTAAAGCGTGGCTAGTAAAATTTAAATTTTTTACAATTACAAAATATCCGACAAAACTTGCCAGGATAGAAATAATAACTCCAGCATAGATTGCATGCTGAAAAAATTCAAATTGCCATAAATTAGCGATTACATTCATCATAAGGATCAATATGTTTTTCTATTTTATTTAAATCACCAGCAATATAAGTTTTATCATGAAATAAGATCCCCAAATCTAAAATAGGCTTTAGTGGTTCAATATCATGACTAATTATTAATATGGTGTATTCGGATTTTATTTCTTTTATCAAATCAACAAAATTTGCTATCGACTTTTTATCAAGACCAGTTAATGGCTCATCAAGTAATAAAATTTTAGGGTTTGATAGCATTGCCTGAACTAATCGAATAACTTGGCGCTGTCCGCCTGATAAATTATTGTATGGTTCATTGAGCAAATCTAGGCTACGCATTTTATTTAATAATGCAATAATTTTTTGATTATTACGATAACTTATTAATGGTAAGCCCCAAGAGTGTTTAGTGGTAAGTGCAGATTTTAAAATTTCATAACTGCTTAATTTATGGTAAAAAATTGCTTCTGATGGATCTTGTTGCGGCATTAGGCTGGTGATTTCACGTACATCAACAGGGGATTTACCAAATATTTCAATATTTCCTGAAATTGGCTTAATTAGTCCAAGTAGCGTCAAAAATAAAGTGGATTTTCCCGAGCCATTTGGGCCAAATACACCGCAACATTGGTTTTCTTGTATAGTAAAATTAATGTCATTTACTAAAATATTTTTATTATATCCAAGTGTTAAATTTTCTAACTTAATCATAATTAATTAGTAATTTTCTCAATTTGCTGGCGCTGCCAAGTAAAATACCCTAAATCATCAGGTTGGGTTTCTTGTAAAAAAATTATTTTAACGTGGTGCTGCTTTGCTAAATTTTTAAAATATATTATATTTTTATTACTCACCTGAATATTGTATAAAAATACAGTAATTTTATTATTCTTTAATAAATTAATAT
>CAYGUI010000042.1:0-11005 GCA_964353115.1 uncultured Gammaproteobacteria bacterium | reverse complement strand
CTTATTACCAATCGGAGGCATACGTTTTCCTAATATCACAGGATATATTATAAAAAAACATAATATTGAACATGAAATTTCTTTTATCAAAAAAACTGTATTCAATACATGGTATTTTTTAGTAAAATATTTATCGCCTATTGCTATCATAATAGTAATAATTGAAAATTTAATTTAACACTTAACCACTGAGATCAATGCTCTTAAAAACTTTTTTTAAATCTTTTCTTGGAAACTCCCCCGTTTGGTATAAAGCACTAATTATTTTATTTTTAGCTGTTAATCCTATTATTTATTGCTGCATAAACTCTTTTGTTGCAGGATGGCTATTATTAATAGAATTTATTTTTACTTTAGCAATGGCATTAAAATGTTACCCTTTACAGCCCGGTGGATTATTGGCTTTAGAAGCCATAATAATTCATATGGCGCGCCCAGAAAGCGTTTATAAGAGCTTACTTGATAACTTCCCTGTGCTTTTATTATTAATATTTATGATCGCAGCAATTCATTTTATGCGTGAGATGCTGAACTTTTTCTTTTTACGCATCTTAATGCATGTTAGATCAAAAACGTTGCTATCTTTTATATTTTGTTTATCAGGGGCAGTTTTATCAGCCTTTTTAGATGCGCTAACTGTTACTGCTGTAATTATCGCTGCAAGCCATGGAATTTATCACGTTTATCACAAGGCCATAACATCAAATGCGGATCATCATGAACCTGATGACTTAGATCAGTTTCGTTCTTTTTTAAGAAGCCTACTCATGCATGGAGCAGTTGGGACTGCTATTGGTGGTGTTACAACTTTAGTTGGTGAGCCACAAAATTTAGTTGTAGCAACATACATGAAATGGAGTTTCACTGATTTCTTCATGCTTGTTGCACCAGTATCGTCTTATACTTTTGTTGCAGGGCTATTAACATGTGTTTTTGTTGAAAAATTTAAATTATGTGGCCATGGTGCAGAAATGCCAGCAAGAATTCATGAATTTTTGGTTAAAACTATAAAAGAGCATGAAATAACTCATAAAGAAAAGCTTGATATAATTATTCAAGCTATTTTAGCGATATTATTAATAATCTCTCTTGCTTTTCATGTAGCCGCTGTCGGATTAATTGGCTTAGCATTAATGATCTTAGCGACTAGTTTAACTGGCATAACTGAAGAGCATCAATTAGGTCGTGCTTTCTCAGAAAGCTTGCCTTTTACCGCCCTTTTATCTGTTTTTTTTGCAATTATCGCAGTTATTCACGAACAAAATTTATTTGCACCATTAATTGATTTTGTAATAAAAGCACCAGCTAATAAGCAGCCGGGAATTTTATTTATATTAAACGGATTATTATCAGCAATAAGCGATAATGTTTTTGTTGCTACTGTTTATATCACTGAAATCATGGAAGCATTTAAACAAGGACTAATAAAACAAGAAAATCTAAATGCTCTTGCGGTTGCGATTAATACAGGAACAAATTTACCAAGCGTCGCCACTCCCAACGGACAAGCAGCATTTTTGTTTTTATTAACATCGACTATCGCGCCAATAATAAGATTATCTTATTTTCGTATGGTATGGATGGCGCTACCATATACAATTGTTTTATCGGGGACTGGGTATCTTGCGATCAGTTTTTACGGATAAACGCTCATAAACATTTTGTTCAAGCTCGTTATAGCATTTACTATACAAATCTACTGCTTTTTGCTTACAAATATTAAAAGCGGCAACAAAGTCTCCTGCACCACCACGTCGCCAAGGAATATAATAAGAAGTATTTAAAAAATCCTCCTGTTTTAGAGCTTTATCAATAACAGATAATATTTGAGAGATTTCTGATAATTTATCGCGAATTATCATAATTTTTTTATCTTCTGGATCAGAGCTTTTTTCAGAAATATCTTTAACTGTTCCAAATAAAACTTTTACTTTTTCTAACTCAGCAATAACATCAATTGCAACATCACGTTTTTCAGGGGATAAAGTTAAATTACGAAAATATAATCGCGGATAAAAAATTGGCCAAATTTTTGATCCTTGAACTGTCCGAGCTTGAGTATCCTTATCTTGACTTAATTTTAAATAATCAGAGATCTCAGATGTTATATTAAGATAAACATCATTTTCTTTTAGTATTTCTGCTAATCTTTGACTGGTAAATTCTTGTTGACCATCCATGGCATTTTCTCCTTATTAACTTTCCTCAGCAATCCACTTAGATAAAATATCTACTACTTTTTGCGCCTGATCCTTATTAGAAATATTGAATTTCGAGCGCATCACAAATACACCATTACGTTTTTGGTAACGACGAATTGCGTATTTTACCGGGCCATAATCCTCAGAATTACGATCAAGCTCTTGATATTCAAACATTATTGTTGTCCAAGCACCGCGGGTTAAAACTTCTTTTCTCAGTTCTTTGGTAACTAATTTACCGTCTTCTTCATAATTGATAGTTATGCTGTCTATCGTTTCGCTCATAATTCCTCTCATCATTCCCGCAGAGGCGGGAATCTTGTTATACAAACTCACAAAAATTGCTATATAATAGCCCCATGAATCTATCACAAAAAAGCAGAAAAATCAGTGTCTTTACTCTTGTAATGATAAATGTCATAGCTATCGATTCGCTACGCAGCATTGCCATCAATGCTCAATACGGCTCATCACTCATATTTTATTATATTATAGCAGCGCTATTCTTTTTTATTCCAAGCGCATTAGTTGCCGCTGAGCTTGCTAGCACATGGTCTGAGCGCGGTGGAATTTATGTGTGGGTACGCGAAGCCTTTGGTACTCGAGCTGGTTTTTTAGTCGTATGGCTGCAATGGATTTATAATATTTGCTGGTACCCAACTATTCTGTCTTTTTTAGCTGCAACTCTCGCATATGTAATATCACCAAATCTAATAGACAATAAATATTATACATTAGGCGTTATTTTACTAAGTTATTGGCTGACAACATTAATAAACTGCTATGGGATAACAAGCTCAGGATTATTAAGCACCATTTCAGCAATACTTGGAACAATTTTTCCAATGTTTTTTATTATTACTTTAGGGGTTTTATGGTGGTACCATGGACATGCAACTCACATTAATTTTACTACCCAACATCTAATTACTAATTTTTCGCACCGCGATAATTTAATTTTATTTAGCAGTATTTTATACGGATTAGTTGGCATTGAAATGTCAGCCTATCATGCACAAGACGTTAAAAATCCTAAGAGCGATTACCCTAAAGCTTTGTTATATTCCACATTCTTAATTTTATTTACCAGCATTGGTGCTGCTTTAGCAGTATCATCAGTTGTTCCTAAAAATATTTTACGTAAAAGCTTAATTGACGCTGTATTTGAAGCGTTTATTTATTTCTTTAATCAATTTCATATTATTTGGATGAAGCCTATTATTGCAGCATTTATAATTATTGGCATAATTGGTGGTGTTGGTGCGTGGATTATTGGACCAAGTAAAGGCATGTTAGTGGCCTCTGATGACATTAAATTACCTAAGTTTTTTACTAAAATAAATAAACATCAGGCTCCTATTGGAATTTTAATTATTCAGGGAGTTATATTCAGTTTAATTAGCACTGTTTATTTACTAATGCCAACAGTTAATAGCGCATTTTTCTTTTTATCAAACTTAACTGCGCAGCTATCACTAGTTGGATATATTTTTATGTTTTTAGCGGCATTAAAATTACGTAAAACGCATAAAGATATGGAGCGCCCTTATAAAGTCCCAGGCGGAAAATTTGCGATTTGGTTTATTACTTTAAGCGGCAGTTTAGTATCTTTATTTGCGATTATTTTGACGTTTTTACCACCACAAGAAATTTTGGTTGGTAGTTTAACCAGATATATGGCAATGCTTATTGGCGGGTTTATATTATTAATTATTCCGCCGTTGTTTTTACAAAAAAAAACACAATAAATAAAATTAGACGTAAACTTAAGAACAACTTATACTTAAGTTACTATGCTCTTTCACGGAATATTTGAAAACAAACAACGCTATTTTCAGCTATTTAAAAGCCGTATATTTTTATTACAGCTCTTTGTTTTTATTTGTTTTTTTATTTTATTAACTCGCTTAGTATTTTTACAAATAATAAATCATCAACATTACAACGACTTATCTTACAATAATCGCGTTAATACCTACCCTATCGCACCAACACGCGGAATAATTTTAGATCGAGAAAACAAACCGTTAGCTATTAATAAATCATCATATAATTTAGCAATAATTCCCGAGCGCTCCAATGATTTACATAAAACCGTCGCGGATTTATCAGAATTTATTACTATAGAGCAAGAAGAACAAGATCTTTTTTTCAAAGAAGTAAAACGTAAAAGAAAATTTGATGAAGTGCCATTAAAATTAAATCTTTCACATCTTGAGCTTGAGCGTTTTGCTAGTCAAAATTACAGATTTCCCGAAGTTATAATCAATGCCGATTTAAAGCGCTATTACCCAGAAAATAAATATTTTGCACATATTTTAGGTTATTTAAGCAGAATCAATGATAAAGAAATTCAAAATTTAGATGAGAAAAATTATGCCGCAACAAACTATATTGGCAAAATCGGCATTGAAAAATCTTATGAAAATATTTTACATGGCACAAGTGGTGAAGAAAAAGATGAAGTTAATGCCTATGGACGCAAAATTAATAAAATAGGAGAAACATCTGTTGTTAATGGTAATAATATTAAACTTACTATCGACTCACGTTTACAAAAATTTGCTTATGAATCACTAAAAAATAAAGCTGGCTCAATTGTCGCTATATCTCCTAAAACAGGTGAAATTTTAGCCATGGTAAGCGTGCCAGCATTTGATCCTAATTTATTTATTTCTCGTTTAAGCTTTGATGATTATAAAAAATTACAAGATGCTGAAGATAAACCATTATTTAATCGCTCTGTACGCGGTAGATACCCTCCTGCATCAACAATAAAGCCTATTATGGTATTGCAAGGTCTTGAGCTTAATTTAATAAATAAAAACTATTCAATATACGATCAAGGATTTTATAAGCTAAAAAATGATAACCACTTATATCGTGACTGGAAAAGCTGGGGCCATGGCTGGACAGATTACCATAAAGCGATTGTTGAATCGTGTGATACTTTTTTCTACGACTTGGCGTTTAAATTAAAAATAAAAAATATTGAAAGTATTTTGACTCAGTTTGGTCTCGGAGATTACACAAAAATAGATATTAACGAAGAACTTCCCGGATTAGTTCCCAACCCAGAATGGAAAAGAATTAATAAAAAGCAATTTTGGTTTCCAGGTGAAACTTTAATTACCGGGATCGGCCAAGGATTTTTATTGGCTACACCATTACAAATGTCAGTTATGACTAGCATATTAGCTAATCAAGGAACCTACTATCAACCGCATTTAGTAAAAGCTATTAAAAATAATAATGGTGAATGGATAGAAACTAAAACTAATATCTTAAACCAAGTTAAAATATCTGAAAATAATTGGAAATTAGTTAACAAAGCGTTAACTGATGTAATAGCAAGTCCACGCGGGACAGCACATCGTATCTCAGGAAACTTAAACTATAGTATTGCTGGAAAAACTGGAACCGCTCAGGTGTTTTCAGTAGCCCAAGGCAAAAGGTATAGAAGTGAAGAAATTAATGAAAAATTGCGTGATCATGGATTATTTATTGGTTATGCTCCAGCTGATGATCCTGAAATTGCCATTGCCACAATTATAGAAAATGGTGCTGATGGTGATTTACATACATCGAGTATTAGTCGCGCAATTATGGATAAATACTTTGAATTAAAACTGGATTCCCGCCTACGCGGGAATGACGCAAAATAAAAATGCCAAAAATTAATATAGACTTTAAAATAATTTTATTATTATCAGCCCTCTTATCAATTAGCTTAATAATTTTATCTAGCGCGAGCGCGCCAGGTAATATTTTAGTGTATAAACAAATTACTCGCATTGTAGTTGGATCAGCATTTATGCTGCTAGCCGCACATATTCCAACGCATATTTATTATCGTTTTGCACCAATTATATTTTTTATAATTATTTTAAGTCTAATTTTTGTTTTAGGTCTTGGTCATATAAGCAAAGGTGCACAGCGCTGGATTAGCTTAGGTATTTTTAACTTTCAGCCATCAGAATTAATGCGCATTGCAGTCCCTTTAATGCTCGCATGGTATCTTAGTCACCGTGATCTTCCGCCAGATTTTTTATCAATAATTATAGCCACTGGAATAATTTTAATTCCGGCTTTTTTAATTGCAAAACAACCCGATCTTGGAACGGCATTATTAATTTCAATTAGTGGCTTTGCAACTTTATTTGCAACTGGAATACCTATAAGATTTATTGCTTATTTTTTATCAATATCAAGCGTTGCCATTCCAAGCATGTGGTTTATTCTTCATGATTATCAAAAACAAAGAGTATTAACTTTATTAAATCCAGAACGTGATCCATTCGGAGCTGGTTATCATATTATTCAATCAAAAATAGCTATTGGATCTGGTGGAATTTTTGGTAAAGGCTGGATGAATGGCACACAATCCCATTTAAAATTTTTACCTGAGCACACCACAGATTTTATATTTGCACAATTTACCGAAGAATTTGGTCTTGCCGGTGCATCTATACTATTATTTATATATATTTTATTATTAAGGTCGATGTTTAATATCAGTATTAATTCTGAAAATGTTTTCAATAAAATATTAGCATGTAATTTAACTATGATTTTTTTCTGCTATATTTTTGTAAATATCGGAATGGTATGTGGCATTTTACCTGTAGTTGGAGTACCATTGCCATTCATTAGTTATGGCGGAACATCAATTGTGACTTTAATGATTAGTTTTGGAATTTTAATGGCTATTAACAAAAACCCAGGGAAGAACAATGCGCAAACTTATATCTAGCTTATTTTTATCATCTTTTTTTATTCTTTTTAACACCGAATCATTTGCTCACGAAAATCCTAAAATTAATAGTTTTATTATTGATTTAGCATTAAATAGCACTTACACCCAGAAAGAACTAGAAATTTTATTCAATAATTTTAAACATAATCAAAGATTAATTGATCTTATGAATAAACCATTCGAAGGAAAATCATGGGATGAATATGATGCATATTTAGTATCGGAAAAAAGAATAAAACTCGGTGCTAATTTTTGGCGTGAAAATAAAAAATCGTTAAAAAAAGCCGAGAAAGAATATGGGGTTCCTTCAGAAATTATAACTGCAATCATTGGAATTGAAACTTTCTATGGGAGAAATACTGGAAGAGTTTCCGTTCTAGAGGCCTTAAGTACTTTTGCATTTAATTATCCAAAACGTGAAAGGTTTTTCTCAAAAGAGCTTAGAGAATTTCTTCTTATGTGCAAAGAAGAAAATTTAGATCCTAAAAAGCCTCTTGGCTCTTATGCTGGCGCCATGGGACGAACTCAATTTATGCCAAGCTCATTTCGTCACTATGCAATTGACTTTAACCACTGCGGTAAACGAGATATTTTCAATAATAACGATGACTCGATTGGAAGTGTTGCGAACTATATGAATAAAAATGGCTGGGATCGTAAGCAACATGATTTTCTAAAGCCTATAGCAAAACCAAAAGATAAAATAAAAAATATGGTAGAATTTGATACGAAAAATTCAGATCAAAAATATTGGTTAGGGCTTCATAATTTTTATGTTATAACTCGCTATAATACGAGCAAAAATTACGCTCGTGCGGTTGTACATCTAAGCCAAGAAATTAAAAAAGAAGTTGAAAAAACAAATGGTTAATAAAACATATTACCGCGTCGTTACTCTCCTCGCAATGACGTTATTTATACCACTTTCTTCATGTACTCATGAAGTAAAAGATGGGCCACCTAAAAAAAGTATAAATTTAACTCGTGTACAAAATGCCAAACCAAAAAAAGAACCTTTAAGCAGATATGGCAATCCAAAAAAATATACTGTTTTTGGTAAAACTTATTACCCACAGAAAAAAATAGAAAGTTATACCAAAGTTGGTACAGCATCTTGGTATGGCACTAAATTTGATGGTCAGCGTACTTCAAGCGGTGAAGTCTATGATATGTTAAAAATGACAGCTGCGCATAAAACTTTACCACTGCCAACTTATCTTAAAGTTACTAACTTAGAAAATAAAAAAGAAATAATAGTCAAAGTTAACGATCGTGGGCCTTTTAAAGATGACCGCATATTAGATCTATCATATGCTGCTGCGTATAAATTAGATATGTTAAGAAAAGGAACTGCACACGTTAAAGTAGAAGCTATTAATTTAGATTTACATAAAAAAACTACTAGATTTGCCTCTAATTTAAAGCTACAAGTTGCTGCATTAAAAGATAAAAACAATGCAAACACCTTAGCTGAAAAAATAAAAAAAGAAATCACGAAAGATGTTTTTGTAGATTATTCTGATAATAATTATTATCGTGTTACTATTGGCCCAATTTACGATTCTGAAGATGATAATAAAAATGATAAAATAGCTGATCTGAGCTCAAAAATTCAAAAATTATTAAATATAACCCCTATTCCTAAATATAATTAACACAAATATTATGGCAGTTTATAAAAATAAAATATTTGCAATCACTGGTGCAAATGGCGGCCTTGGTCGTGAACTATCACTTGAATATGCTAAAAATGGTGCAACTATTATTTTAATAGGTAAAGATCCATTTAAATTAGCAGAATTACATGATGAAATTCTGAATCACAATTACCCCCAACCATACATTGTTCCAATTGATTTTCGTGGCGCGAATCATGATGACTATATTGATATTGCAAAATTAATCGACGAGAAATGGGGGAAATTAGACACCCTAATTCACTGTGCAGCAAACTTAGGTGACAAATACCCTATCGAGCAATATAAATTTGCTAAGTGGTGTGAAATTTTGCATATAAATCTAAATAGTGCTTTTTTACTAACCCAAAGTTTATTGCCGCTGCTCAGAAAAAATTCTAGCAAAACAAATTTAATTTTTACAATTAGTCCAGAAGCTATAAATCCAACAGCTTTTGGCGGCGCCTATAGCGTTGCGAAAGCTGGAATTAAAAATATGGCTGAAATATTAAAAAATGAGCTTGAAAATACAAATATTAAAGTTAGTATTATAAACCCAAGAATCATGGCGACCACACTACGTAAAAAGTCTTTTCCTGGAGAAAAACAAGATAATTTACCAAAGCCAGTAGAGATCGTGCCCTTATATAACCATGCAATAGAAGAAGAAATATGCGAATAATAATTAATGGCGCCAATGGCAAAATGGGAATGCTAGCCTGTGATGCTATTGATAATGATAATAATTTAACCTTAGCTGGCAGAGCGACTCGTGAAACTAATTTGCGAGAAAGCATAAAAAATACTAAAGCTGACATAGTAGTTGACTTAACAGATGCTAATTCGGTAGATGAAAATATTGAGATTATTTTAGAATCTGGCTCTAATGCCATAATTGGAACATCTGGTATATCAGAACAAGCTAGGAAAAAAGCTGAAAAAATAGCTCTTGCTAATAATTTACGTTGCCTTATAGTTCCTAATTTTTCAATTGGCGCAGCCTTAATGATGCAATTTGCGGCCAAAGCAGCACCATATTTTACTGATGTTGAAATAATTGAGCGTCATCATAACCAAAAAATTGATTTCCCATCAGGAACTGCGATTAGAACAGCAGAGCTAATTTCACAGAATAAATGCGATGTTAATGCCTCAAAAGAAGAAAAAAACATAATTCCCAATACAACTCGTGGTAGTAGAATCAATAACATAAGCATTCATTCGTTACGCATGCTTGGATCTGTCGCTCATCAAAGTGTTATTTTTAGTAATTTACATGAAAGCCTAAATATCACTCACGATACCTCAAATAGGCTGTGTTTTATGCCAGGAATCATTCTGGCCTGCAAAAATCTCATGAATTTAACACCGGGACTTAATATCGGACTTGAGCAAGTCATGCCCTTATAGTTATTCAACTAATACCAGAAAATCTTGTTTTTAACTTACTAACAAAGTATAATACCTCCTTTGTTTAATCCGTAAATCAATATAGGTGTAAATGTTATGGCGAGAAAAATAACTAAATCAGCCAAAAAAACAAAGCTATCTGGCAAATCTCTTGTTGAGAGCTGGCTTTTTGTTGAACTTGAAGCTAAAGAAAGAACTCTAAAAGAAGCTCTTGATGAGTTAAATGATACTTTAGGTAGCGCACACACTCACTCTAGAGTACGTGAATGGGAGCAAAACCGCAATGGTCGTGGTGAGCGTTTACCGCGTTCTCTTCGCATCGTTCTTGGCAAGAAAGTTATTCGTGAAGTACTTTCTGCTGCAGGAATCGATCTTAAGGGTGTTTCTACTGCTAAGTTAAACAAAGTCGTCGAACAATTGTCTTAATTAGCGTTCTTTTTCCAGTCATGGATGACTGAGTCTTGTTTTTCATCTTAAACTATCTTACAATTCTCTCAAATTTCTAAAATTATTTACGAGAATTTCTTATGTCTATTAAAAAAACTAAATGTAGCGATGACTTTGTTCACGGTATGGCGTTTACTGGAATTTTAATTTTGGTTGTTACTGGTATTGCTTATTTTTTATCAATTATGCCGTAATAATTTTTTCACGACCATACTCCCAAATAAAATTATTACTTCCTACTGCTTCTAACGGAAAATATAAGCATAGCACTATATTTTTATATTCTGTACGAAATATTCTGGCATAATTTTCTAATTGCTTTTTATGCTCGTTACACTGCTCTTCCGTAAATTCACTAGTTTTATAATCAACAATCCACAATTCACCGCTCGGCGCACAAAAAACTCGATCAGGAATAAGCTTTTTAATAACTCCTTTTTTTTGATACAAAAATTCTTGCTCGCATAATACATTAGTATTTTCTGAATTAAAGATTATTTTAGCAATTTTATCTT
>CAYGUI010000041.1:0-11392 GCA_964353115.1 uncultured Gammaproteobacteria bacterium | reverse complement strand
AATTAATACCACTATTTTATTTAATTTAATTTCATTATTTTATTTAATTTAATTAACGTATATTTATTTAATCAAAAAATATTTTTAGGCTATAAATTTAATATATTTAAGTTTTTTGGTTTAATTTTATTTATGATTTTTGAGCTCTTTAAATCTAGTATTGAAGTTGCTGTGGAAATTTTATCGATAAATTCAAAAAGCAATCCTAAAGTTATTAAAATAAATATATCATGTAAGAAAGATATTGAAATTATGTTGCTGCTCAATTTTATTTCTTTAACTCCCGGGACTTTATCTGTAGATTTACTTTCAGATAAAAAAACTTTACTTATACACGCAATGTTCGATACAGAAAAGAAAAATATTGAACACTTTATAACTAATAAGCTTGAGAAAAAAATAAAAGGAGTCTTTTTGTAATGATTACTATAAATACTTACATTATTTATTTATATTTAATTTTGATGTTTTTATCATTTAGTATAAGCATATTGTATTTATTATTTTCATCAGATATTTTGAATAAATTATTATCTATGGAAGTTATTTCTAGTTTATTGATTAGTATTATTAGTTTATGGGCTTTATTTAATAAAGAATATTTATATATAGATATTTGTCTTGCTTTATCTTTAATTATTTTTTTAAGTATAGTAGCTTACAGTCAAATTATTTTTTCTAGATTAAAATAATAAAAGGGCTTATATATGTTGGAAATAATAGCAAATTTAATTATTCTATTTGGAGCAATATTTTGTTTTATTGCTTGTTTAGGGTTAGTTAAGATGAAAAATTTTTATTTAAAGATACATTCTGTAGCTAAAATTGGTACTTTAGGTAATGGATTAATTATGCTTGGAGTTGGTTTGCAAATAAAAAATATAGCATCTATAACAGAGGTTATTTTATTAATAATTTTTATATCTTTAACCAATCCATTAAGCTCGCATTTAATTGCAAAACTATATTTTAAGTTACAACAGAGGTGATTTAAATCCATCAGGCTTTACTGCTATTAAAGAGCATTCAACTTGATTTAAAATATCTTCTGCAACATTTCCAATGACAAAACCTTTTACTCCGCTATGAGATAATGTTCCCATTATTATAATATCTATTTCATTTTCTATAATAAAGCTTGGTATTATGCTTTGAGGCCTGCCTTCTATTATTTTAATTTCAGAGCTTTTTATTAGGTCTTTATTTCTCTCCTGTATTTTTTCAAAATTATCTAGAGAAATAAATTTTTCCTGTGATTTTAATTCGTCTATATCTTCTTGCGGAGTTTCTAAAAATGGATTGTTCAACATCCCTTCATTTAAAAGCCACCAGCATGCTACTATCATGCACTCAGCGTTATGTCTCTTGGCTAATGAGGTTCCTATTTGTATTAATTTATCATTAAGTAAAGATGACTCTTCATCTTCCTCTTTAGGCTTTATAGAAATTAGTATTTTCTTATAATTATTTTGGTTATTATCATTAGTAATCCACACAGGGCAATTAATTTTTCTTATTATTGACATGTTCAGTGAGCCATAGAAAAATTTTCTTATATTATTTTCTTCTTTTGATGAAGATATTATTAAATCAATATTATTTTCATTACAAAAACTTGATATGTTAATAATATGCCTTTGCCCTATTAATACAATTTTATCAATAAAAGAATATTTTTTAGCTATATTTTTTTTCAGTTCTAATATCAAAGGATCTTCTTTACTACCATAAATAATTAATAAGCCAGTTAGATTAGCATTATTAATTTTTTTTATATTTTCTGCCTGAGATATTGGTATTGAGTTGTTTGGGTCAATAATGACAGCTATATTTTTAAATCTATCCATGAATAATTTTTTACCTTTTTATATTTTATAGCATATAATTTAATATTTAGCCTATTTAATAGGAGGCTTTTTGAAGCAAAAACTAATATCCCGTGGATTAAGTTTGTTAGCACGGCGTGAATATTCACGCCGCGAGCTTTTTGATAAATTACAAAAATATTCTACCGATAAAGATTTAATTAACGAAGTTTTAGACTATTTTGTTGAATTAAACTATCAAGATGATCAACGATTCATCGAATGTTATGTGCGCGATAGCATTAATTCTGGGTATGGACCAATTAGAATTAAATATAAAATTCAACAAAAGGGAATATCTTCAAGTCAGATAAACGAATATTTAGATGGTTTAGATATAAACTGGAAAGAATTGGCTGAGAATTTAATTGATAGGCGCTTTAAAGATCAGGATCTAGATGATAGAAAAATTATGGCCAAAGTCTATAATTTTTTATATTCTAGGGGTTTTTTGGCATCAGATTATTAGTTATAGTATTGCCATTAATCTCCCAGGTACCATCTTTAATATTGATCTTCGAGATATAGTAATCCCCATCAATAATTACAAATTTCTGCTCTATTAAACTATTAATATTTTGTACAAAAATATTTTTTCTATCTTCTGGTATATTATTTTCAATGCGTTCAATTAGCTTAATTGGAATTTTGCTATTAAAATTAATTCTTATTTTTTCATCTTCGCCTGTTTCAGGAGCTTTTAAATAAAAATACATAAATGAAGGACCTTCTTGTGTGGCAAATTTAATATTAAGATTTACATCAGCCCCATGCAGCATAAATGCGTCAATAAAAAATTGCATAACTTGTTGAGACATCATTTTCTGCTGATCGCTAAGATCTGAATAGCTCGGAACTTGTGGAAATTTTCTAGCCAGTTCAACATAATTATCAAATTGTTTAGCGTCAATATCTGCAGTTGAAAATTGAAGAGAAAAATCATCTACAATAAAATCATGATCTTCTAACTTTTTGATATTAATACTCGCTTCTGAATTTATTCTATTATCAAGAATATTATTATCTATTTTAATGCTTAAACTTTTTAATATAAAATTTTTGGTATTTGATTTTAATTCAAGTAAAGGCATTGAAGTTTTATTATATCCTTGCCATATATTCTTGTATTTACTAGATTTTTGCCAGCTATTATGTTGGTGTAATCCATTGAATGATATTTTTTGATCTTGGATATTACCATTAATACCGCCAAAGTAAGCTCTTGAGTTTAATTCAGAAATATCTTTATTAAAGCTTGCAAGGGCATAAATCCCGTTCCAATGAACATGAATTTTTTGCGTTGGTTCATCAAAAGTTATTGGCTTAACTCTGAGCTTAGTTGTAATGTTTTGAGATAAAGTGATAAGAGAATCTAGATTAAACTCAAATCTCTCATAAAAATTTACCATATATGGTGGAAAACTATGAAGCTCTGGTTTTATTAAACTTTCTGTATATGCTAATAATACGCGCCAGCGATTAAAAAAATCTCGTGTTTTAACTAAAGGGCCATGGTAAATTTTTGAAGTTATTATAAAATTTTTTCCACTTAATACAGTATCTGAAATTTTTATGGGGTTGTTAATAGTAATCTCAAATCGGGCTGTTGAGCTAAAATAGCCTCTATCATATTCAATTAATTCTATTTTATAAAAAGATTTGTTACTTTCAGGAATATTTAGGATATTTTTTACTATAGTTTGCTCTGTTAAAATGCCGAGAAAATAGGGTGACGCTGCTAACCCTATGATTCCTAATAGAAAAAATAAAAGAACAAAACGAAAAAATTTCATAATAGTACTACTTTAAAATTATTATTCTTATATAAAAAGTATAGTACAAATCTGACAGTTTTTTAGTTAATTGGGTTAATTAGTATAGTAAAATAGCCTCTGGAATTTTTTTTATCCTAAAATCAGATCCTATATTTTGATAGAAATTATTTATCGCTGAAGCCTGCTCCCAGTTGTTTTTTATAGTTAAGACAGTAAATATGCTGTAATAATTTTTGAGGGCATAATATTGAACATTTCCAACCCATAAAGTTTTTTTATCAACACTATAATTAGAATTCCACAATCTTATAACTATTAAAGTTTTTGGATCAATTTCACGGTAATAAACTATCTTTGGAAGTTCGTTATTATGGAAAGATGGTAATAAAGGTATAGTTTGAATTTTTGGATCTTTTTGTAGGAAAAATAAGAAATTAAAAAAAGTATCTTCAGGGCTTTTATGCCAATTTAATTTTTGTAGTTCAGCTTCAACTTTATTTTTCTCTTCTTGCCATTGAACATTTAATTTAGCTACTCCCTGGCCTGCTATACCGCTTTGTACCGTTAATAAATTATGATCTGCATGCTTTAGCCATTCTTTTTGTGAAATATTCTTTATTATATTTTTGGGATGACTTGATAATAATTCTTGTTGACCTTTTTTATAGTAGCTTAGTCCAGCACCGATTGTAGCTAAAGTAAATATTAAAATTAAGACAGGCGTTCTTGAAAACTTAGTTGTTTCAAATCTTCTTAAATAAAATATTAATGAAAATAGAAAAAATGTAGCGAGTAAAATAGCCCCAATAATATCTGATAGCCAGTGAGCCCCTAAGTACATGCGTGCAATACTGATTAAAAATATCGCTAGAAAATAAGAAATTATAGAAAAATAAAATACTATTTTTTTACAGTTTTGCATAAAGCAGATAATTAAAATATACCCCCAAAACAATTCAGCGCGAAATACATGTCCGCTAGGATAAGAATAATAAGATCTTATAATTTGAATATCCTCAGGTCTTTTTACATGTAGGCCATTTTTAAGAGCAAATAGAGCGCTCATGGTAATTGCCATAAAAGTAATAAATTGCTTTAGCAATAACCATTCTTTTTTAAATATAAACCACGTTGTTAATCCTATACTTGGTAAAACAATAGCTTTTGTGGCAAACAAACTTGAAATTACGACCATGATATTGGCGATATTTATTTCATAAAGACTTTTTGTAATATTGCGTGCGTAATAATTAAGGGATGTAGCAAAACCGTGCTGTAATACACTAAAAGTAAATACAGTAAACGATAAGCCAAAAATTATTATTAGAAAAAATAATTCAACTTGACCATAATCATTATTATGGTGACGTAGAAAAACTTTAATTTCAGTAAATTTTTTATTACTTAGATAATCCCAAAAATTTTTACTATGTTTTTCAAAAAGTATTTTTGATTCATGAATAGTAAATTTTATTATTTTTGCGGCAAGCCATAGAGAAATTAATAATAAAACAATTATAGCTGACAATCTTTTTGCAACGCCTTCTGGCATGTAGTGAACAGAGGCACCTAAAAATATTCCAGGAATAGTATAAGCTGGAGCCCACAAAATAGCTGATATTATATTAGCAATATAGAAATTTTTAGCTGGCATATCCATCATTCCTGCAACAACTGGAATAACCGGTCGTACTGGACCAACAAAACGCCCAAAAATTACGCTAAGAGAGCCATATTTTTTAAAAAATACCCGGCTTCTATCAATCATTTCGGGATAGCTGCGTAAAACATAAAAAGTATAAACGCGATCACTATATATTTTTCCAAGTATGTAACTTAGACCATCACCGATAACAGCGCCAACAGCTGCCATAAACATAGTATAAAAAGCAGGTATTGCCCCTGCGCCAATCAAGGCTCCAATTCCTGTCATAATCGCAACGCCAGGAACAAAAAGTCCAACTATGGCTAAAGATTCTGATAAAGAAACTAATAATACTAAAAAGCCAAATAAATGCGGATTCATTTTAGCCCATTCAAAAATTTGTTGTATCCAGTCTATTGTTTGCATATTTTATCCTGCGTTATTTCAGGGTGATCTGTAATTCCCGCGCTTCTCTGTGTCATTCCCGCTGCGCGTTATTCCCGCTGCGCGTTATTCCCGCTGCGCGTTATTCCCGTTGCGCGTCATTCCCGCGAAGGCGGGAATCCACAATCATTTTTAATTCTTCTTGCACTTTAATAACAGAAATATCTTTTATTAAATCTTTAAATTGAGTTACTTCTAAATCTTTATATCCACATGGATTTATTCTTTTAAAAGGCTCAAGATCCATATCAACATTAAATGCAAGACCATGATACGTTTTGCCACGTGAAACGCGAAGTCCGATAGAGCAAATCTTTTGGTCATTGACATAAACTCCAGGAGCATCTTTTTTATTTATAGCAGTAATATTATGTTTTGCCAGAAATTCAATGATTATATCTTCAAGCAGCGTTACGGCTTCTCGAATATTTAAATTATTTCGTCGTAAATCTAATAAGAAATAAATAACTATTTGTCCTGGTCCGTGATAAGTTACTTGACCTCCACGATCAGATTTAATAACAGGAATATTTTTTGGATCTAAGATATGCTCTTCTTTACCGGCTTGTCCTAAAGTAAAGATCGGTGAATGTTCAACAAACCAAATTTCATCAGGTGTTGTTTCATCACGCAGTTTAGTAAATTCCTGCATTTTCTTTAAAGTAGCAGAATAATCTTGCAGCCCTAAATTTTTTATTATTATTTTTGGTTTATCATGCATTGTACGGTTTCGATATATAAATTAGCTAATTTTTTCCAATATTCTCCTGGTGTGCCATTGCCGATTTTGGTGTCGTCAATTTGAATAACTGGTATAACTTCGCGGGTTGAGCTTGAAATCATAACCTCATCGGCAGATTTTAATTCGTCTTCTGTGATTTTATCTTCAATAATTTTTAAATTATTGTCTTTTAAAACTTTAATAATTAAATGTCTTGTCAGTCCTGGTAAAATATTATGTTGTAGGCACGGGGTTTTAAATACACCATCTTTAACAATAAAAAAATTAGCGGACGCACACTCGTTTACAATTTTATCTTTAATTAAAAAAGATTCACTAGCGTGTTTAAGTGTAGCTTCGTGGCGCATAAGAATATTTGCAACTAAAGAAATAGATTTAACATTGCAGCGTTTCCAGCGAATATCATCTTGTGTAATAGTCGTAATACCTTGTGACTCTAAGCAACTACCTAATTTTATTTTTTCCTGACTCATAATTAAGACAGTAGGAGTCATTGAGTGATCAAATAAGTGCTGGCGCGATTCTTGCACGCCACGAGTTACTTCAATAAAAATAGGTTGGCTTTCATTATTTTTATGAATTAATTCTAAAATAACTTCACGCCATTTATTTTTATCATTATTAAAAGGGCAATCAATAAAAAGTCCTTTTAAGCTGTTTTGTAGACGAGTCAAATGCCCATCTAGTAATAATGGGTAGCGTCCATAAACAGGAATAACTTCGTAAACTCCGTCACCAAATAAAAAACCTCGGTCAAGAACCGAGATTTTTGCATCTTTTTGATCAATAAATTGATTATTTAGAAAAACTTGCGCCATACATCATTAATAAAGTTAGTGGTTAATAAAAATTAAATATTAGCAGCAATTTCTTTCATTTGACTATTATCTTTTTTATTTATTTTTGAGCTAAACATAATCATTGCGTAGTCCTTAAATCTTTGCCACATAGTGCCTTTATTTACATTATTTAAGGCGACTAATGGTTTTTCAGCAACTACTTTATCGTTTAAAGTAACGGTTATTTTTCCAATGCTACTACCGGCTTTAATTGGTGCATCGATATTTTTTGGTACTAATATTTTTGCCTGAAGATTTTTATATTCACCTTTTGGAATAGTAATTTTAATATTTTCTTTTAGCCCTAAATCTAATTTAGTGCCGTCAGAATATTGGATGTTATGCTCGGCTAATTTTTTATCTTTATCAAATAGGGTATAAGTCTTAAAAAATCTAAAACCATAATGTAATAAAGTTTGCGTTAACGTTGAACGCGCTTCTTCAGATTTTGTTCCAACCATAACGGCAACTAGGCGAGTACCATTATCAACGGCAGATGCTGCTAAGCAATAACCTGCTGAATCTGTATGGCCAGTTTTTATGCCATCAACATGGGCGCTTGGACGCCATAATAATTGATTGCGGTTAAACTGTTTAATATTGTTATAGCTGTACCACTTTTGTGAATATAACGCATAATCTTCAGGAAAATCAGTAATGATAGCTTTTGATAAAGTAGCTAAATCATGAGCAGTACTATAGTGGTTTGGTGCTGGAAGACCTGTTGCATTAGCAAAATGCGTATCATTCATTTGTAAGCGTTGTGCTTCCATATTCATAATTTCAACAAAAGATTGCTCAGTCCCAGCAATATATTCTGCAAGAGCAATAGCTGCATCGTTACCAGATTGAATAATAACGCCATGAATAAGGTTTTTTACGGAAACGTAAGTATTATATTCAACAAACATGCGTGAGCCTTGAGCATTGCGTGCTTTACGACTAATTAACACTTTGCTATTAGGATTTAATCTACCATCTCTAATTTCTTTGCTGATAACATATGATGTCATCATTTTTGTTAAGCTAGCTGGTTCAACTCTCATATTAGGTTTATAAGCAGCAATTATGTCACCTGAATAATAGTCTTGCAAAATATAAGACTTTGCTGCTAACTTAGGAGGAGGTGGGATTAATAGCTCAGATGCAAAAATATCAAAAGAGCATAAAATTAAGTTTATTAACAATAATAAATTTATTTTTTTTAACATTATATTTTCCGTTTCTGATGAATATTCCTAATGATAGCAAAAATAGTAATTAATATGGAGATTAGCGATGAATCCAAAGAATCCAACCGGATCATTTCGAAAAATATTACCATTGAAAATACCTGAGTTAACTCGCGAAGAAAAAATTAATAAGGCTGTTACAGAAATACCTCTACCAGCTGCTTTTGGAGATGGACAAAGTGTATTATTAGGTGGATTGGAGTATCAATCTGGACGTGAAATTATTACACCTAATCTATTAGAAATATTAGAAACTTTTTTTGTAAAAAAAGGCAAAGAAATACCTAATGAAATATTTCTTATTAACGCAGCAAATAGGGCAGAAAGTTTTGAAACATTTCTTGCTAATAAAAGAGCTGGAAATAATAGAGAATTTTTAGCACAAAATGGATTATTTACTAGAAACTCAGGAACTTCTACTGGTTTTATAAATTTTGCTGAGTTGGTGTCTAACTCAGATAAATGGGGTTACTTTGGTGGCCACACACCGTGCGCTAAAGCAACTTTTACTGTTATTTTTGGTGAACAAGAAATAAAAGTTACTGTATTAAATATTTTTATCAATGATGGTAATCGAGAATATGATACCTTAAGGCCTGATTATAATCATGATATCCAACAATTAATTGATCTTTATGAATTAACTAATGCTTTTATAAACACAGGTTTTAGAAGAGGGGCCGCAGTGCAATTTTATTGTCGCCAAGGACAAAATCGCTCGGCAATGTTTTTATCGGCATGGTTAATAAGTCGTGGTGTTCCATTTGGTCATTTACAGTATGAGCGTGCTTATGGTTTGATGGGTGAATTAAGTCATGTTGATGCTCGTGATTCACCGTCTTCTACAGTGACTGTAGCTAGTTTATTAAGTTTACGTGCTAGAAATTTGTATGGAATTCCATTAGTTCCTTCCAATTCATATTTTATCGATGCTTTAAGGGCTCATGAATTGTTTAAAATTTCTTCTCCAGAGGCAGAGTCTCCACCAAGAATTACTCGGTCAGTTGAGTCTAATCCGCTGATTACACCTGCAGTAGCAATTCCACTTGCAATAACTCGTATGCAAGCTTTTCTGATGTTAACTCCTGTTGTTAGAGTTCAAGAGAAAGAGAGACCTGCAGCTGCAGCAGCAGCGGTTTCATGCTTGAAATAAAACCCCCGCGCCTTCGTCATTCCCGCGAAGGCGGGAATCCAGATTGCTAGAAAAAACCCCCGCGCTTTCGGCGCTGCCCCCTTTAATAAGGGGGCGATCTTAACCCCCCTTTCTTAAAGGGGGTCGGCGCTTTAGCGTCGGGGGGTTTTTATTTCCTAATAAGACTTGACAAGACTTTTGTTTTCATTGAGAATACTTGGAATAAATCGGAGGGGTTCCCGAGCGGTCAAAGGGATCAGACTGTAAATCTGACGGCTCAGCCTTCGCAGGTTCGAATCCTGCCCCCTCCACCATCTTTTGCGGGTGTAGTTTAATGGTAGAACATTAGCCTTCCAAGCTGAATACGTGGGTTCGATTCCCATCACCCGCTCCATAAAAAAAAATTATCAATAAGTAAGCCGATAAACTTGATTTATTGCTTTTCCTGTACTTTACTTAATATATAGACAGGTGAGGTAGTTGTGTGCAGTTTAGTAATCCTGATCTGAGTCAAAAGAAAGTATTGTACAAAATTAGGAGATATTTACAGTTATGTGGGGCAAAACAAGAGTTTATCAACGAGTTTTTGTGTGGTTTTTGCTCAGGATTGTCATCGCTATGGCTTTATTCACGATTCTTATCTCACTCGACTGAAGATAAGAGCCATAAGAGCCTTGTTCAGTGTGATGATGCCGAGTGGTTTTGGCAGTGTATATATGTGTTATCCGAATGGGATGAAACAGATATTAGTGGTATATCACGTCTAGTTGATCCATTTATTAACAAAATCCACTTTTTGCAATACGCAAAATTTATGCTAAATAATGTAAATCAAAATGATTTTGAATATATTGTTAGCGATACTAAAAATCGTAAATTTATTCGAGAATTTACAAAAATTGTTCCATTTAATAATTATCAAGAATTAAAAAAATATTTAGAAGTTTTTAATAAAGCTCCTTTTTTACTATTAAAAATTTCGGCATTAGATCACGAATTTGCATTGGTAAAAAATGGTGGAAATTATATTATTTATGATCCAAATTCAATAAATGGGGAATTTATTAGTAATGATCTAGAAATAATTGCAAAACAAATAATAAAAATATTGCAAAGCAATCATAATCCAAATGTTATAGCATTTTCCTCTTTTCATGAAAGTACTAAGCCCAAAATTAATTATGCTTTTCCCAAAGTTACTTCAGCTAATTTAGAACGATATTCAGATAAATTTTTGCAACAAATTATTTTTTGCTGTGCAGTATATGGAGATTACGAATTAGCACAAAAAGTACTAATATCCCAAAGAGTAGATATTAATTTATTGGAAGTTAATCATTCTCATGCCCTGGATGTTGCTGCTCAAAATAATTATGCACAGATCGTGAGTTTATTATTAGATTATGGGGCTAATCCACATATAACTAATAAATATGGCTACAATTCTTGGATGTTATCTATAGCTCATGGCAGCTTAGACGTTGTTAAAGTTTTTGTTGAAAAAGGGGTTATTACTTCTGAATCTTTGGGGCGAGAGCAAAATCCATTTCAATTAGCGGAGCTTAGCTTAAATCAAGAGGTTAGCGAGTATTTATCTCAAAAACTGCTTGCAAAATAGCAAATACTCCGCGTCATCCTTGCACACTCCGTCATTTCCCCATCTTCGTCATTCCCGCGCAGGCGGGATCTAGTACCTCGTCATTCCCGCGCAGGCGGGA
>CAYGUI010000040.1:0-11899 GCA_964353115.1 uncultured Gammaproteobacteria bacterium | reverse complement strand
TATCGTACCAACGTTAACGTGGGGTTTATTGCGTTCAAATTTTGCTTTTGCCATATGGTCTATAACCTCATTTTGCTCTTAATACTTTTTGGTGCCCACAACTGGATTTGAACCGGCGACCTCTTCCTTACCAAGGAAGTGCTCTACCAACTGAGCTATGTGGGCTAGCATATATAAAATTCTCATGCGATTTTACAGCCTTGAATTTTAGATGTCAACTATTGATTTTACATATTATCAATATGTTACAATCGATGTATAATAAACGTTTTATTAAGGATAATAATGCTTTCGCACCCTTTTCTTATCGAACAAGAATCTTGTTTACTTGAAATAAAAAATTTAGTTGAATCTACAAGAAATTCAATAAGCATAAATAACGAAAATTTCAAACAAGAACTAATCACTGAGTTTATTAGCAATGTTGTTAAATATATAGATTTAATTTCTACCGTACTAGCCCCTCGAGAATTATCAGCTAAAATTGAACAAATACATTCTATTAGTAATGATTGGGCCCCTGAAATAAAAAAAATAGGTGAAACATCTACTGATTTACTACAAGAAATTTCTGAAATTTCTCTTAGTATTACAAGTTATTCTTCAGAGTCAACTGTTGAAAATATTGAAAAAGTTAATGCAATCAGATTAAAATTTTCAGAAATACAAATAAATTTAGAAAAAAAAATACAGACACTTGAATCATTATTCAAGCACGAAGAAAATTTGTATCAGGAAAAGATAACAGTTAATAAAAAGATTATCGCAGAAATTGAAAATATTAAAGCTGCAATTCATGACCTTTGCAAAAAAAATGAAGATCAAATAAATAGCTATGAAACGTCAACATCTCATTTAAAAAAACTACATGATTATTATTTGCTATTAAAAAAACAAAATTTAGAAATCAAGAAACAAATAAGTGATTATATAAAATCAGGGCAATTACCTATTAGCGAAATAAATAAAAATGAAATTACAATTATAGATTCTAAAAAAAATATTTTGCTACTTTGTGAAAAAATTTCAGGAGATTTGGAATCAAGCATATCGCTAAGTTATGATGAAAAAACACTGCTTGCTATATTTAAAAAATATCCTCAGGCAGTATTAGAATCACTCGATCCAACCGCTCATAAAAATATATACAGCCCTATTAAAAATAATATTAATTTATTTCATAGATTAGATGAACTAGACACACTTGAAGAAAGAAGAAAAATTTTAATAAAACAACTATCACAACAAAAAAATGATATTGAATTACCAGATGATATTAAAACAAAGCATGAAAGTTTTATGTACAGAGCAACTCATATAAAAGACGAAATAAAAAAATTTAATAACCCAGCACCACCCCCATCAAAATCAGCAATCAAGACTCGTCAACGTGCAAAAAGTTTGTAAATATGTACTATACTTATTTCATAGATAGTAAAAAGTAGTATTTACAGATGTTATCAGAAGCAGAATATATACCTTCACCAAATTTTGACAATAGACCAGATGGCTTTATTGTTAATTCTATTGTAATTCATTGCATTAGCCTCCCCTCTGCTAATTTTAAAGATATTTATATAAAACAACTATTTACTAATAAATTAGATATATCAGAGCACCCTTATTTTAAATTGTTAGAAAATACTAAAGTATCATCTCACCTACTAATAGATAGAGATGGAAAAATTACTCAATTTGTACCTTTTGATAAACGAGCCTGGCATGCTGGAAAATCTGAATATAATAATCATAAGAATTTCAATGACTTTTCCATTGGGGTAGAATTAATAGGATCAGATAATACGTATTTTGATGAAAAACAATATGTTGCTTTAAGTAAAGTTATAAAAAAATTAAAAAACATATATCCTATTGATAATCAAAATATTTATGCCCACAGTGATATAGCACCCAATAGAAAAACTGATCCTGGCATGTGCTTTAATTGGGAGTATTTTTTTAAGTTAGTAAATGATGAGGTAATAGTATGAAAATTTTAGTACTTCTAACTTGTATTTTATTAATACGATTAGGGAGCATTGTTTTAAAACCAAAACATTATACTTGGTATTCTTTATACCTAGAAAAAATAGATGCTTATATAACCAAGCCAGCATTAAGACAAGGTAGCATTGCCGGCATAATTTCACTCGCTGCAATTATGGTGCCTTTTGCTGTTATATATTTTATATCTTGTGTAAATCCGGTATTTAAATTCCTAACTAGCGTTTTAATATTATGGTTTGCTTTTGATGCAAGTAACTTTACCGCTAAAAGTATTAAACAGAGTCGTCAAGAAAATGCCGAATTTAGCAATAGTATTTTCTGGCAAGCACATGAAAAAGTCTTTGCCATAATATTTTGGTTCTTAATATTAGGGCCTCTTGGCGCACTATTTTATCGATTCTTAAGCTTAACTGAAGAAATTAGTTCAACAAATAGTAAATTTGCTGAATATAATTATATTACGACGCTTATTCACAAATATTTATCATGGCCATCTTCTGCTTTAACAGCAATTGGATTTGGTTTAGGTGGTGATTTAGTTAGAACCTTAGGAATATTCTTAAAAACTAAACTTAATCCAAACCTTAACCAAGAACTAGTAATATCAAGCGGTAATGCAGCACTAAACTTTGCTGAAGATAGTGAGATGCAAGGATCAAAATATGCTGAAGCTTTGGCTCTAATTGAAAGAACCGGGCTTATCTGGATTGCTATTCTTGCTATTGTTGAAATTGCGGTGTTAATTTAGTACTATTGGTTATTTTCTAATAGCAAATTTATACCCATATGAGTAGTAGCATTGATAATATTGATAAAGATATTGATCGCCAAGAAACCAAAGAATGGCTAGAGGCCTTGGAAGCGGTAATAAAAAAAGATGGCGACTTACGTGCTAACTTTTTAATTAATCAACTAATTACCAAAGCTAAAAAATCTAATATTAAATTAGATTTACCTAAATACTCAAATTTTTCTAATACTATTCCTGCTCATCAGCACCCTACCTACCCTGGTAATCTTGAAATAGAATATAACATTGCAAATATATTACGTTGGAATACTATCGCGATGGTAATTCGTGGTGGTAAAAATCCTGGTATTGGCGGTCATATTTCTACTTATAGTTCTATTGCTAATTTATTCGAAGTTGGATTTAATCATTTTTTTAGAAGCTTTAGACATAATTCAGGTGGCGATTTAATATATTTCCAAGGCCACAGTGTTGAAGGAATTTACGCCCGCAGCTTTTTAACTGGGGAACTTAACGAAAAAAATCTTGAATACTTTCGTCGTGAAGCACTAAACAAAGATGGTATTTCTTCTTATCCTCACCCGCACTTAATGCCAGAGTATTGGCAGTTTCCAACTGTTTCTATGGGCCTTGGTGCATTGCAAGCAATATATCAAGCAAAATTTTTACAGTACCTAGATAATCGTGGCATTTGTGATACAAAAGATCGCAAAGTATGGTGTTTTTGTGGTGATGGTGAAATGGATGAACCAGAATCACGTGGAGCTGTGCACATTGCCGGTCGTGAAAATTTAAATAATTTAATTTTTGTTATTAATTCTAATTTACAGCGTCTTGATGGCCCAGTTTATGGGAATGGAAAAATTATTCAAGAACTTGAAGCCTTATTTAGTGCAAGCGGCTGGAATGTAATTAAAGTTATTTGGGGCAAAAAATGGGATGCCCTACTTGAACGCGACACTAGCGGCTTATTACAACAGCGCATGAATGAAATTGTTGATGGTGATTTACAAAGTTGTACTGCACATGGCGGAGCTTATGCACGCGAGCATTTCTTTGGTAAATATCCAGAATTAACAGAATTAGTTAAAGATTTATCTGATGATGAACTTCGTGACTTGATGCTTGATCGTGGTGGGCATGATCATGAAAAAATTTATGCCGCTTATGATGCAGCTGTAAAACACCAAGGGCAACCAACTTTAATCATAACCTTCTCTGTTAAAGGTTATGGCCTAGGTGAAAAATATGGTGAGTCAGAAAATACTGCGCATAATATGGATAAATTAGATGCAGCAGGTTTAAAGAAATTTGTTAAGAGATTTAATTTGCCAATATCTGAAGATCAAATAGAAAGTTTGCCTTTCTATAAACCTGAAGATAACTCTGCTGAAGTAAAATATTTAAAAACTCAGCGTGAAAAATTAGGCGGATCTTATCCTGCGAGACGCACACAATCTGATAATAAAATTCCAGTACCAAAACTAGATTCTTTTAGCAAAATTTTAGAAGGGTCAGAAAATCCAATGTCAACAACTATGGCATTTGGCCGTATATTTGCAACTTTATTAAGAGACAAAAGCTTAGCTAAATACTTAGTTCCTATATTCTCTGATGAAGCACGTACTTTTGGTATGGAAAGCTTATTCCGACAAATTGGTATTTATTCATCAAAAGGTCAGCAATATGAACCTGAAGATAAGAAATCCTTAATTGCTTACCGTGAAGCAAAAAATGGTCAAGTATTAGAAGAAGGTATTACTGAGGCTGGATGCACTGCTTCTTGGATTGCTGCAGCATCTTCTTACAGCTCCAACAATCAAACAATGATTCCATTTTTTGTATTTTATTCAATGTTTGGTTTTCAACGTTGTGCAGATTTAATCTGGGCAGCAAGTGACATTAAATCACGTGGCTTTTTAATGGGTGCAACTGCTGGACGCACAACATTAAATGGCGAAGGATTACAGCATGAAGATGGGCATAGTCATTTAATGGCAATAACAAATCCTAATTGTGTCGCCTATGACCCAGCATTTAATTACGAATTAGCAGTTATTATTCAACATGGCTTATACGAAATGTATGAGCTTGAAAAAGACGTTTTTTATTATATTACAATAATGAACGAGAACTATTGCCACCCTGCTATGCCAAATACTAAAGATGTTGTAGATGGTATTATTAATGGCATATATTTATTCAAAGAAAGCGAAAATAAAAATAAAGATACAGTAAATTTATTTGGCTCTGGAGCTATTTTAAACGAAGTAATTAAAGCTGCTGAAATACTAGAGCGCGAGTATAATATCAGCGCTAATATTTGGAGCGTAACTAGTTACAATAATTTAGTAAAAGATGGTATGAGTACTGCACGCCATAATTTATTAAATCCCGATAAAGATCCAAAAATACCGTATTTAACTAAAGCTCTAGAGCAATATAAAGATTATCCTATTATTGCAGCAAGTGATTATATAAGATCACATAAAGAACAGGTTCGTGCTTATTTACCTAATAATAATTTTACAACTTTAGGTACTGATGGCTTTGGGCGCAGTGATACGCGCGAAGCATTACGCGAATTTTTTGAAGTAAGCGCAAACCATATTGTTTTAGCCGCTTTAAAAGCAGTAAATCACAAAGAACTAAAAAATGCAGTAAAGAAATTAAACATTACTCAAAATAGAGCTAATCCTTGGGAAGCATAAAACATGACTAAAGACGTATTAATTCCAGATTTAGGCGGCGTTGACGCTGCTAAAGTTATAGAAATTCACGTAAAACCAGGAGACAACGTCGAAATAGATGATAGCTTAATTACTCTTGAGAGTGATAAAGCCTCTATGGACGTTCCTGCACCTTTTGCTGGAAAAATTAAAGAGATAAAAATAAAGATCGATGATGAAGTTGGCGAAGGTACTTTAATCGCAACGATGGAAGGTGAAGGTAGCGATAGCGAAGCTGCTAGCGATGATGAAAGATTGCCGCGCAGCGAAGCTGCTCGCAATGACGAGTCTGAGAGCGAAACTAAAAAAATAGATAATAATAATTCAGAAGAAATAATTTACGCCTCCCCTGCTGTACGTCGTGCAGCTTCTGAGAAAAATATTGATTTAAATAATATTGAAGGATCAGGAAGAAAAGGACGCATTTTAAAAGAAGATTTAGTTAATATTTCTGAAAATAAAAATACTGGAACAAATTTAGATATTCTGCCACCACCGGTTGTTGAATTTACTAAATTTGGTGAAGTAGAAAGAAAACCTTTATCAAGAATAAATAAAATTTCTGCCGCAAATTTACACAGAAACTGGGTCACTATTCCGCACGTAACACAATTTGATGAAGCTGATATTACAGATTTAGAAGCTTTCCGCGCGAGACATAAAAAAGAAGCTGAAATTCAAGGCTTTAAATTAACACCGTTAGTATTTTTAATGCGTGCAGCCGCTGCAGCACTAAAAAAATATCCTAAATTTAATTCTTCTTTATCAAATGATGGCGAAGAGTTAATTATGAAAAAATATTTTCATATTGGAGTTGCTGTTGATACTCCCAATGGTTTGGTTGTTCCAGTAATTCGTGATGTTGATAAAAAAAGTTTATTTGAACTGGCGGCTGAACTTGGAGAAGTTAGCAAAAAAGCCCGTGAAGGAAAATTAACTCCAGCACAAATGCAAGGTAGTTGCTTCACAATATCAAGCCTTGGTGGTATTGGTGGAACTTATTTTACGCCTATCGTTAATTTACCAGATGTGGCAATTATGGGAGTTTCAAAATCACAAATGAAACCTGTTTATCAGGAAGGTGAATTTGTACCGCGTTTAATGCTGCCAGTATCTTTATCATATGATCACAGAGTAATCGATGGTGCTGAAGCTGCAAGATTTATTACTTATTTTAGTAAAATTCTAAGCGATATTTCACAAATATTATTATAAAATTTTTATTCGGAGTTTTTTATTATGGCTAAAACAATAAAAGTACAAGTTGCCGTTTTAGGTAGTGGTCCTGGTGGTTACACTGCCGCTTTTCGCGCTGCAGATTTAGGATTAAAGGTTGCTTTAATTGAGCGCTATCCGACCCTTGGTGGTGTTTGCCTTAACGTTGGATGTATTCCGTCAAAAGCCTTGCTACATATGGCAAAATTAGTTGAAGAAACACAACATGCTAAAGCACAAGGCATAGATTTTGGTTCTCCAAAAATTGATCTTGATAAAATTCGTACCTGGAAAGAATCTGTTGTAAAAAAATTAACAACTGGTCTTGCTGGCATGTCTAAAATGCGCAAAGTTGAAGTTGTTACTGGTGTTGGAGAATTTGTTTCTTCTAATCAAATTAAAACTGATGATGGCACTATTATTGAATTTGAACAGGCTATTATTGCTGCAGGTTCAGCTCCAGTTAAATTACCGTTCTTACCTGAAGATGACAGAATTATCGATTCTACTGGCGCATTAGAGCTTAAAGATATTCCTGAAAATATGCTTGTGCTTGGCGGTGGTATTATTGGCCTTGAAATGGCAACTGTTTACCATGCACTTGGCAGTAAAATTACTATTGCTGAAATGGCTCCTGGTTTAATGGGTGGTTTAGATCCTGAATTAGTAAAACCGTATCACAAAAAAATAGAAAAGCTTTACGAAAAAATTTATTTAAATACTAAAGTTACTAAAGTTGAAGCTAAAGATGACGGCTTATACGTAACAATGGAAGGCGCTGACGCACCAAAAGAGCCAGTTAAGTTTGATAAGATTTTATCTTCTGTTGGCCGCATACCAAATGGAAAATTAATTAATGCTGATAAAGCTGGTGTTAACGTTGATGAGCGTGGATTTATCAAAGTTGATAAACAGATGCGCACTAATGTTTCACATATTTTTGCCATCGGCGATATCGTTGGTCAACCAATGTTAGCACATAAAGCAGTACACGAAGGAAAAGTTGCAGCTGAAGTTTGTGCTGGTAAAAAACATTATTTTGATCCTAAAGTTATTCCATCTGTTGCTTATACTAACCCTGAAGTTGCATGGGTTGGTGTGACAGAGCCAGAAGCTAAAGAACAAGGCATTAATTTTGGTGTTGGTAAATTTCCGTGGATGGCAAGTGGTCGTGCAATTTGTGAATCATCTGAAAGCGGCATGACAAAAGTTATCTTTAATAAAGATACAAATCGTATCATCGGTTGTGAAATTGTTGGTGCCAATGCTGGTGAGTTAATTGCTGAAGCTGCTCTTGCAATTGAGATGGGTTGTGATGCTGAAGATATCGCATTAACTATTCACCCCCATCCAACCTTGTCAGAAACTGTTGCTTTGGCTGTTGAAATGTTTGATGGTACAATTACTGACTTAATTCCGCCTAAAAAATAGTTTTATAGGAGAGATGGCCGAGCGGTCGAAGGCGCACGCCTGGAAAGTGTGTATACGTTTATTCGTATCGAGGGTTCGAATCCCTCTCTCTCCGCCATATTTTACTTATCAAAAAGTGAAAAAAATCATCCATGTTTGATCTATTTGAGTATCAAAACCCACCGACTACACTGCGAGTTAAAGTAACGCCGAAGGCCAAATCTGAGCGCATAAAAAAAGAAATAAGCGAAGATGGCTCTGTTTTATACAAAATATATGTTACCGCAGCACCAGAAGATGGTAAGGCCAATGAGGCTGTAATTAAACTTTTATCTAAGGCTTTGGGAGTGTCTAAGTCATCATTGACAATCACGCATGGCCATACATCCCGTGAAAAAACGATTAAGATTAATACTAATTAACTTTCTATTAATATTTCCTTGTTAATCTGTCAATGTTTTAATTTAACAGGAGATTAGCATGTTACCTTCAACTCTTAAGCCTGAGCCTAAAGAAGTAATTATTAGTAACCTCAGTTGCATATAAGAAAATTTTGCATTTTTTTGTCATTGCGAGGAGACTTTAGTCGACGAAGCAATCCAGAAATCAATAAATTATGACTAGATTAAAGAGCCAGCAAAGCTGGGTTGCTGCGCTCGCTTTGCTCGCTCGCAATGACGAGTGCTTATATACAACTGAGGTTCTAGGAAGTGGTGCAAATGCTGCGCAGGTGGTAAGTCAGTATTTACCAAAACCACCAACAGCAGCATTAAATTAGAAAGTACTCAAAATACTTTTTTGGCGTCATTGCGATCCTGCAAGGCAGGCGCGGCAATCCAGTTTGCTCATCGCAATGACGTTTTTATTAACAAATCATCTTTCAAAATAATCAAAATATAAATCGATATCCAGGCCATAAAAAAGCACCAAACTGAAGTAAATGCGTATTCATAAAAAAGTATGGAAGAGATAAAAGAAATAGTACTAATGAATGCTAAAAACAAAAATTTTACTCTCGCTGTAGAAACAACAAAAAGACTAAAAACTGCAAGTATAAAATATATTACGGCATAGTATAGATAGAAAGATTTATAGTCTTTAATAAAGTAAGTTATGCTATTTAAATTTAATTGATAGTCTATTCCCATTGATAAAATTAAATAAACAACCCATAAACTGGCAATACTAGAAAGTATAATATTTACTAAAATAATTCTTTTACGATTTGTATTCTTTTCTAAAAAATATAATGATAGCGGAAAAAATATTGGCCAAAAAGGGTAAGCAAAAAAAGTAAAGATATAAGCAAAAATTTTTGCAATTTCAGGATTACTCATAATATTTACCCACACCATACCTTCAGTAAACTGTTGAATTCCAAATATAAAAGGAATTGCAGCTAATAATAAATATTCCTTATTATTTCGGCATGAATAAAGTAAATATCCACCAATAAAAGTTAGTGCACCGGCTGCTGAGAAACTTGCAGAGCTTGAAAAACACATATAAAAATACCAAAATTAATCTCTTTATTTAAAAGTAGTCATAATTGCTATTGAAAGCAACCTGCTATAATCTTATAAAATGGATTTTAAATTATGAGCAAAGCAATATATCTAGCTGGCGGAGGCGCTCGCAGCGCCTATCAAGTTGGAGTACTAAAAGCCATCGAAGAAATAACAAAACAAAAGGACTTTCCTTTTAAGATAATTAGCGGTGTGAGCGCCGGGGCTATAAATGGCTTATACATGGCAACTCACCATACTAGTTTTAAAGAAGGAATCGAAGGGCTATATGATATTTGGGCTAATTTAAGCTGCGATAAAATATTTAAAACTAGCAATTTAGAATTATTAAAATCAGTATTTCGTAATACTATAGGATCAGCTTTTCACAAATATAAAATGAGTGGTTATTTACTAGATACCTCTCCTCTTGATACCTTACTTACCAACGAAATTGATTTTGAACGTATAAATCGCAACATAGAAAATGGCATTATAGATAGTTGTCAGATTATGACCAGCTGCTATGATGACGGAAAAACTTATTCTTTTTTTAATTCTTGCAATAAAGAGTCCCCCCAATCTGAAGGTAATTTTATTTACAAAAAAACCGAATTAAAAAAAGAGCAATTAATGGCCTCTACTTCTATTCCTCTTTTTTTTCCACCTAAAAAAATTGGACATTATCACTATGGCGATGGTGGCCTGCGCCTAGAATCACCACTGAAGGTTTCAATAGAATTAGGCGCAACTGATATTTTTGTAATTAGTAATCATAGAAAGGCAAGTAAAAGAGTATCTCATCCTCTTGGATATAATATTACTTTCGCTCAAACTATTAGTAGTATGTTTAATGCACTATTTTTAAGTAATTTAGATAGAGATATAAGTATATTAAAAAAAATAAATACTTTTTTATCCTCAGTTCCAAATGATATTAGTGAAAAATCTGGCTGGAAAAAAATCAATATCGCGGCAATTAATCCATCGGAAGATATTGGAATGATTGCTGCGAATCATAAAGATAATTTACCTGGATTATTAAAGTACTTAATGGGAGCTTTGGGGAACAGAAAACAATCTGGAGATTTATTAAGCTACACTATGTTTGAGTCAGATTTTTGCTGCGAGCTTATGGATCTTGGTTATAGTGATGGTCTTAAAGCTCGCAAAGAAATTGAAGAGTTTTTTGAAAATTAGAAATTAATTTTTAGGCCCACGGCTAGCGGCAGCAGCAGGAGCTACTTCTACAGGTGGATATAATTCGGGGTTTAATAAACTTTTTAATCTCTCATATTTAGTACTTTTTAGCAGAGAAAAAATATTTATTTCTAAAAATTCTGAGCTCAAAACTCCATCTCTTATATAAAATTCCCTCACTTTTTTTTCACACTCTTCGCCTTTAGCGTTTCGATATTTCATAACCGTATCACTTTTCAACCAATTATCTTTTACTGTATGTCTAACTGCTAAACTTACAAAATCAATAAAATATTTTTTACCCTCTGGGGGTTAAACTTTGTAATTTATGCATATTAAAATGCTGTTTTAAAGTTGAATTAATTATTTCACTATACTGATGTAATAAAATTGTATTGATTGAGGAAATGACATCACCAGTAACAAATTTTTCTAATATTAATTTGATAGCTCTTTCACCAATAGTACCATTAGCCGCAGCAATACCAAACCCAATTTTAGTTGTCAATATAAATATCTCCTGTTTTAATATTTTGTTCTATATTTATAGGTATGAACAATAAAATAAAATCGCTCACTGACTCATTATATGAGTACTTCAGTGTACAATCAAAGAGTTACAACCTATTCTCATTAAAATTTCTAATAAATCATAAGGATTATATTATTTTTTTAGGTTTATTAATTATTACCGGAAGCCTAATTACCTATTTTTTACCATTTTATATCGCAATTTTTATTAGCCCAATATTGCTAGGCATGGCCCTCACCATATCTCCCTTAACTCTTGAGCTTATAATACAACGGCTCTATTCACAGACAAAAAACACCCTATCAAAAAATGGAATTGCATTATCATCTGAAAAATCACTTCGAGAGTTAAACAAAATTAACACTATTATTTTTGATAAAAACAGAGTAATTACCGAAGATTATTTAGAGCTTGCTGAAATTTTTCGGGTTAATAATGCTACTAATAGCAAAATCATTAAAATAATTGCAAATTTAACAACTAACCAAAATCTTAATTACGCTATCAATAACTATGCACAAAAAAGTAATATTATTTTAGAAAACAAAGA
>CAYGUI010000039.1:0-11992 GCA_964353115.1 uncultured Gammaproteobacteria bacterium | reverse complement strand
ATTTTGAAATAATCTTAGGCCATTTTTTTGCTAAATTTATAATATTATCTTTATCAATGTTTTTTATTATTTTATTTAATATTAAATAACTATAAAAATTATTATCAGATATTTTATTACCATCTAAAATTTTGCTGGGGTTGTTTAGATATGTTAAAAAAGTTTTAACAATTGCCGGATCATTTTTTTTATACGCTTTAATAAAACTTTTATCTAAACTTTTTTGATTAATTATTTTTCCCCAAAAATTTTCTGAGAGAATTTTTTTATTTCTTACAGAGCTAAGTAATAAACTATGACAATAATAAGAGCTTAAATTAGACTTATTCCAAATGGTATTTATTTCGTTAGTAAAAAATTTATTTTTATTTAAATTGGCTAGATTATATAAGCAACTATGTTTATCAATAGTACTTAATTTTAAAATCTCATCCCAGTTTTTATTTTGCACTAAAAGATAAGCCCATTTGTTATATAAATCCTTGCTTAAAATCGTGTCAGAATATGACTTTATAAATTTTCCAATAGTTTGACTATTATAATCTGATAGATTTTGTGAAATTTTTTTGTATTCTAAATAGGGATATAACTCATAATTTTTGAGTTTTTTGCTTAAAATTTCAAATAATTCAGCGTTATTTTCACCTAACGCCTTTTCAGCATCAATAAAGGTTTGCTGCTGTGAAGTAAGAGAAAAAGCTTGAGAAATCAGCAGCATGCAAATATAAATTATTATTATTTTTTTCATTATTATATTAATTTTTCTTTAAACTATAATATAAATATACCAATAACGTATTATTTTGATTAAATTTTTTTATGTCTAAATATATTTATAGTTTTTTTTTAGTACTCATTTTAAATTTAGCAGCTAGTTGTGATTCTGTAAAAAAAGACCAAAAAGTCGAAGAGGTACAGGCAATAGATGTTGAGGTTAGTCCTGTTCTTGAATCTGATATAACAAGAAGGGTCACTACTTTTGGTAATCTTAAAGCAATCCAATCAGTGGAATTAAGTTTTAAAGTTGCTGGTCATATTAGCAAAATATATAAAAAATCAGGAGATTATGTAAAAGCCGGGGATAAAATTATATCGTTAAATGATCAAGCTGATCAGGCAGAATTGCAGTCTAGTCAAGCATCATTAGAATATAGCCAAGGAAATTATCGTCGTTTTATTGAGCTTAGTAAAACAGGAACTGTATCACAAAATGAGTTAGATAAGGCTCGTACAGATGTTGAAAGATTTGCATCTCAGGTCGAATATCAAAAAATTACTATAGCAGAAAAAACTATATCTTCTCCTATTAATGGAACATTAGGTGCTATTCAAAAAGAAACTGGTGACTATGTTGCTGTTGGTGAAAATGTTACTACAGTTACTAATGTTAATAATTTAGAAATAGAATATTCGCTGCCGGAAGTTTATAAAAATGAAGTAACTATTGGGCAAAATGTCGAAGTTACAACTAATATTATTCCAAATAAAATTTTTAATGCAAAAGTTAAATTTATTGCTCCTGAAATTAATTTAAATACTAGAACTTTTTTATTAGAAGCACAGTTAGTTGATCACGATAAATTATTATCTCCTGGAATGTTTATGAGTGTTACTCAGTATTTAGGTATAGATAAAAACTCATTAATTATCCCAGAGCAAGCGTTAACAGCAACTGTTAGTGGTCAGCAGGTTTTTCGCTATGATAATGGTCAAGTATCTGCAGTGCCTATTACCATTGGCGTTAGAATGCCGGGCTACGTGCAAGTATTATCTGGTTTAAGAAAAGGTGATTTGGTAGTAACAGCTGGGCAGCAAAAATTACAAGACGGTAGTAGAGTTAAAATAACTTCGCAAAAAGATAATTGGTTGGAGAATTTGAATGCTTCTATCTGAAATTTGTATAAAGCGACCAGTATTTGCAATGGCGCTAAATTTGGTTTTAATTATTGCAGGACTATTCAGTATTAAAAGTTTGGCAATAATGTATTTTCCAGCTCTTAATGTTCCTATTGCAACTATTGTCACTCGCTATCCTGGTGCAAGTCCTGAATTAATCGAACAAGAAATTACTAATAAAGTTGAAGGAAGTATAGCCTTAATTGAAGGCTTAGACTCATTATCATCGAATAGTTATAACGGCGTAAGTTATGTTTATGCGAGATTTTCATCTCAGCAAGCATTAGAAAAAAATATAAACTCATTACGCGATAAACTTGCTGGATTAGTTCCAGAGCTACCAGAAGATGTGAAGCCTCCTTATGTTTCAACTGGTGGATCCGCACAGGCGGTATTAACTTATGGAATGGTAGATAATTCTCGCACACCAGAAGAAATAGGTAATTATGTATTTAAATATATTAGACCGCTGATTCAGCAATTACCTGGTGTCGGATCTGTTGGAGTTTATGGAACCAGTAGTTACGCACTTAGAATCTGGTTAATGCCAGCTAGAATGGCGGCTTTTAATATTATGCCAAGCGATATTAAAGATGCACTAACAAATAATAATATCTCTTTTTCTGCCGGCACAATTCGTAGTATAAACCGTAATTATGTTTTAGTTTCAGACACAAAATTAAAATCGGTTGATGAGTTTAAAAATATAATAATTCGTGAAGATCCAAATCTTGGTTCAGTAAAGATACAAGATATTGCACAAGTAGCTCTTGGGACAAGGTCATTAGATCTCTATCCAATGAAAATTAATGGTAAATCCGCAGTGCAATTACAAATTTCACCACGTGATATTGCTAATCCAATTACTGTTGCCAAAGAAGTTGCGACAGAAATTAATAAAATAAAACAGCAATTACCAGCAGGAATGTCACTAGAATTATTACAAGATCGCGCAAAGTTTTTACAAAACTCTATTGATGACACGATAAATACAATCTTTGAGGCTATTTTGCTGGTAGTTATAGTTGTTTACCTATTTTTAGGATCAGTTCGTGCATCTTTAATACCTATTGTTACTATTCCGGTTTGTATAATTTCAGCTTTTGCTTTTATAAATTTACTAGGTTTTAGTATAAATATAATGACTTTATTAGCATTAGTTTTAGCAATTGGTTTGGTCGTTGATGATGCTATTGTCATGGTCGAAAATATTCATAGTTATCTTGAAAAAGGAGAAAGTCCATTACAAGCAGCGTTAAAAGGCAGCAAAGAAATTACTTTTGCGATTATAGCTATGACAATTACATTGGCAGTAGTTTATGCGCCAATTGGTTTTGCAGAAGGAGTCTCTGCTGAAATATTTAAGCAATTTGCTTTTACTTTAGCAATTAGCGTAATTATTTCTGGTTTTGTCGCATTAACACTGTCTCCAATGATGTGCTCATATATTTTAGCAAAAGCAGAAGAGGGTAGAGTTGCTAGAATCGTTAATAATATTTTTAATAATTTAGTTATAAAATATAAATCGAGCTTAAATTTTATTTTAGAAATAAAAAATATAGTCTTAATAATTATTTTAATTATAGCGGGTTTAGGTGGTGTTATTTTTTATAAAATGCCATCAACTTTTTTGCCAATAGAAGATACTGGTGTTTTTGATATCAGTTTATCGGCTCCTTCAGGGTCAAACTTAAATTACACTGAAAAATATGTTGATCAGGTTGAAAGTATTTTGTCATCTATAAAAGAGGTGTCTTTTTATTATCTCCATACCTATAACGAATCATCATATATTACTGTTGTATTAAAGCCATATAAAGAAACACAAAAAACTACCAAACAAGTTATGGATAAAATTTCTGTGTTAGTTGCAAATGTTCCTGGAGTGACAACGCATGCATACATGCCACCACCAGTTACAGTTGGTGATTCTAATGCTGGAGTTTCTATTTATTACACTTCAGATGGTAGTTATGAAAAAATCAAACAAGAAGTTGATCCAATAGTAGCTAAGTTACAACAATATCCCGGATTAAATAATGTTAAGCAATCACTGCACTTTGATTCTCAAAATTATGAATTAAGTATAAATCGTGATCTTGCGGCTAATTTGGGAATTAAATTAAATACTATTGCTGATACAGTTAGAATGCTCTTTGCTGGTATGCATATAACTGATTTACAGGATGAAAGTAGCTCGTATCCGGTTTTAGTACAAATGAATCAGAAAGACTTAACTAGTTTTCAGGCGGTCGAAAAAATATTTTTGCGGGCAAATAATAGTAAATCTTCTAATCAAACAAATGGCTCTATTTCCAATATGGTGTCGCTATCTAGTTTAATTACCCTAACGCCAAAAGTATCACAAAATGTATTACAACATTATCAGCAAGTTAGAACATCAGTTATTTCTGGTGATTTATCGCAAGGATATAGCTTAGGAGAAGTTGGGGCATATTTAAATACAATATTACCAACGCTAATTCCAGCACATGCCAATTATGCTTTTGGTGGTGCGCTACAGCAGTATTTTTCTTCTAGTGGCAATATGATTCAGTTATTTATTTTATCAATTATCTTTATTTATTTAGTATTAGCTGCGCAGTTTGAAAGTTTTATTGATCCGCTAATTATTTTGACAGTGGTGCCATTATCAATAGTTGGTGCAGTATTTGCATTAAAATTAACTAATAATAATTTAAGTTTATTTACTAATATTGGTTTTGTGACTTTAATTGGATTAATTAGTAAGCACGGTATTTTAATTACTCAATTTGCCAATGACTTAAAAGATAATGGTGTTGCGACGCGCGATGCTATTTTGCAAGCTGCAAGTCAAAGATTGCGTCCAATTTTAATGACAACTTTTGCTATGGTATTGGGTGCTTTACCGCTTGCTTTTGCTACTGGTGCAGGATCTTTAAGTCGTCAGGAAATTGGTATTACAATAGTTGGTGGTTTGAGTATCGGTACGATATTTTCACTTTATATAATTCCTATTTCGTACTTATATTTTGATAAAGTTGAAAGTTGGTTTAGTGTGAGGGATTTGGTGCATGGGGAAAAACCCCCCGGCGCTGACGCGCCGACCCCCTTTATAAAAGGGGGTATTTAGAACGTCCCCTTTACAAAAGGGGAGTTATTGCCCCCTTATTAAAGGGGGCAGCGCCGCAGGCGCGGGGGTTTTTGCACAGGGGGTCATTAGGAGGGGGATTTTACCTCTGCTGCTCTGCATAAGTCTCTTCAATAAAAAATATGGCTAGTACAAACGCAATAGCATACATAATAGGAATTATGCTTAAACTAAAAATAAAATCACTCGATGCTAAAAAATCTCTGTGATGAGCATATTCTGATTTGGTAATTAAACTTCCAATTATGCTTGGTAAAAACGCTGAAAATAATAAAGCTAAGCCATTATTAAGACCAATGGCAGTAGATTTTATTTCATTTTCAGTGTGCTCAGAAATTGTCATAAAACTTAAATTTTGCGCTGCAGCAGCAAAGCCTAATGCAAAGAAAATCGGATCAAAAAATAATGAGCTTTTGTTTCTAAAATACAGCATAGCAGTTGAAGCAACGAAACCTATTAATGCCGAGATGCTTAAAAAGTGTATGCGTCGCTTTGTATAATCTGATAAAAATCCAACTAATGGACAGGCAATAGCATATCCCAGCCATTCCCACGATACAGCATTTGCAGCGCTAGCTTGAGATAAACCTGATGTTTCTAAAAATTCTGTACCCCATACAGCGCCAATGATTGATAATGGACTATAAACACAAGCAGAATAAAGTGAAATATGCCACGCTTGGTTATTGGTCACGAGCATAGTAATTTTCTTTTTAATAGATTTTTCTTGTTTTAAAGAAAACCGTGAAACATGAAGATTCGGGCGATTACGTGCAAAAATAATTCCCGAAATAGTTAATCCAAGTCCAATATATCCAATGTAATTTAAAGCAGTATTCCAATCAATATTATTATCCTTAATAAATAAAATAAGTGGTCCACCTGCAAGAAAGGGTCCCATAGTTCCAATAAACTGTGAAATACCAGAGTAAGATGCAAAATATTCTTTAGGTAACCAGGCATAAACAACTAATAACATAGTTATAAATGCAAACGCTGATCCAAATCCCATAATCATACGGCTAATAAAGGCCATATAAAAACCATCAGAATGAGTAAACATAAAAGCAGAAATTGCACAAATAAGAGGTGCAAAAATTAATACTTTTCTAACTCCTACTTTATCAATAATAATACCAGCAGGGATTTGCATGATTGCATAAACTAAATAATATGCTGATGCAATTAAGGCAAAACTGACTGGGGTTAAATGCAAATCAGGTATTACCTGGCTTGCCAATGTTCCAATAAATGTCCGTAGAAAATATTCATAAAGGAAAAAAGATACAGATACAGCCCAAATAATTAGACCGATTAGTGTAAAGTGTTTTGTAAGTTTCATTTAACCTCCTTGTTTTTTATGTTCTTAAAAACCCTCTGTCGGCTACGCCGACATCTCCCCTTTATAAAAGGGGAGATTATAGCCCCCTTATTAAAGGGGGCGGCCCAGTGAAGCTGGGCGGGGGGTTTTTAGCTGGGGCTCTACCCTTCCAGTAACTCCTTTGCATTCTCAATAGTTTTATCAGTAATTTTCATGCCACCTAGCATGCGAGCAATCTCTTCAATTCTTTGCTCATTATTTAAATAAAAAACTTGGGTTTTATTATCGCTATTATCTTTAGTTACTAAATATTGATGATCACTGCTTGCAGCTATTTGTGGTGAATGGGTAATACAAATTATTTGTGTATTTTTTGCTATATCTTTTAAAATTTTTCCCATTTTAGCAGCTGTTGGCCCACCAATTCCGACATCAGCTTCATCAAAAATCATACTTGGCGTACCCTCTATTTGCGCAAGAGTAATATGAAGAGCCAGACTTAAACGCGCCAATTCACCGCCAGAGATAACCTGTTTTATTGGTTGTAAAGGTTGATCTTTATTAGCTGAAATTTCAAAAATTATTTTGTCTTTGCCAGTGATTGAAATATTATTCTCAGTACTTTTAATAATATTGATATTAAATTTAGCGTGCTTAATTTGTAATTCTTGCAATATACCAGTTATATTTTCTGCTAATTTTTTTGATGAGCTAATTCTGCGCTCTGATAAAATATCAGCTATTTTGGAATATTCGACTAATATTTTTTTATTATTTTGCTCTAAAATTTCTATACTATTTTTATTATTTGAAAAAGAATTTAATTTATTACTAATATCATTTTTTATCTGAAATAAATTTTCTGGCGAAGTTTTATGCTTTAATGCCAGTTTGTGTAACAAAGAAATACGTTGCTCTAAATTATTTATTTCTTCAGCAATTTCCAAGTCATTGTTTTTATCGATAAAATTACTTAAATCTATTTTTATTTCTTCTATTAAAGTTATAGCATTGCTAAGATTATCGGCTATATTGCTGTCAGAGCTATTTATTTTTTTGTGCGACAAATACAAATTTTCAATTACAGTATTGTCTAATATATCTAAAGCTTCATTAAAATTAGTTAAAATATTTTGATTTTTGCAGAAACTTTTATGTCGAGCAGTGATATTTTCCCATTCGTCTTCATTAACATCAGCATTTTCAAGTTCTTGTAACTGATATTCTAATAATTCCTGCTGGGATTTTTGAAATTTAATACTTTCTAATAATTCAGACAGATTTTTATTATTTTCTTGATATTCAGTATAAATTTTTTTCAGATCTTCAAGAATAACTTTGTTTTTTGCATAATAATCAACAAACTCTATTTGTTGCTCCGGTTTTAATAATTCTAAATGCTCATGCTGACCATGAAAGTAAATTAAAAAATTACTAATCTTTTTTAGTAAAGCTATTTGAATTGGATAATTATTAATAAATGCTTTTGATTTTCCATCTGCACGAATTACTCGGCGAATTGACATAAGATTTTCGTCAGAATCATCTAATAATTCATATTGCGTTAATATATTTTTTACGTCAGGATAGTTATTTATTAAAAATTCAACAGTTACTTCGGCTTTTTCACTGTTGGCTTTTACAGACTTACTATCGGCTTTATTTCCTAATGCCAATAAGAGAGCATTAAGTAATATTGATTTACCAGCTCCAGTTTCACCAGTAATAGTTGAAAAATTATTGTAAAAATTAACCGATAAGTTAGTTACTATCGCAAGATTTTTAATTATTACTTTCTGCAACATAATCCAATCCTTTGTTCCAATCTAGTTTTTCGCGTAAAGTTTTATAATAACTATAATCTTTATGATAAATAAGATTCAATGTCTTATTTGATTTTTGAACAATAATTTTATTGTCGCTTCCGACAAGAATAGGGGGTTGTCCATCGCAGCTAACCGCAGCTTTTAGATCACCACAATTAGTTATTTTTAGCTCAATAATACTGCTTGCTTCAATAACTATTGGCCTGCTTGTAAGATTATGAGCAAACATTGGTACTAGTGATAGGGCATTAAGCTTCGGATGAATAACTGGTCCACCGCCTGATAAAGCATAAGCTGTTGATCCAGTTGGGGTTGCTATAATTAGACCATCAGATCTCTGCTTATAAACAAATTTATTATTAATAGTTAATTCAAATCCAATCATTCTTGTTATGCTGGCTGAATTAAGAACAACTTCGTTAACAGCGTCATTGCGAGAAACTATTTTATTATTTTCATATATATCTGCATGTAATAAAAAAATTTCGTATTGAGCAAAATCACCATTTAATACTTCTATTAAATGTTGTTGGTAGTCATGAGGGGAAAAACTGCTTAAAAAACCTAAATTACCACTATTTATACCAATAACTGCAATATTAGAGCCGGCTAATGAGCGAGCAGCATCTAATATACTGCCATCGCCACCGACAACTATAGCAAGATCACATTGCTTTTTTATTTCTTCACGTGAAGTTCCGTTGTTTTTATCGATATTTTCTTCTAGTAGAAAATTAATATTATTTTGTTTTAGAAAATCACAAAGATTATTTATAATCTCTTGAGTTTTACTATTTAGCTTTCTGCTTAAGACACCTATTTTTTTAAAACTATTTTTACTAGCAGGCATGTTGATTTTTTACTATTATTTATGTATTAGAATAAGTTCGTTTATTATAGCAGATCATATGAAAATTATTATTGTTGGTGGTGGTCAGGTTGGTGGTACTCTTGCTGAATATTTAGTGCAAGAAAAAAATGAAATAGTTGTAATCGATACTGATCGTAGCAGATTGAATGATTTAAGCTCACATTTAGATCTTGGCACAGTCTTAGGCTCAGGTTCATATCCAGCTGTTCTAGAAGAGGCGGGTTGTGCTGATGCTGATGCCATAATTGCGGTATCAAATAGCGATGAAACAAATATGCTAGCTTGCCAAGTTGCATATACACTATTTCAAACGCCTCTTAAAATTGCTCGAATTCGCTCGCAGCAATTCCATGAATATCTTGAATTATTTGATGATCAAGCTATTCCAATAGATTTTGTTATTACTCCTGAGCTGGTTGTAACTGATTTTATTATGAGTTTAATAAAATACCCAGGTGCTGCAGAAGTAGCTAAATTTGCTGGTAATAAATTAAAGCTTGTAGTAATCAGAGTAACAAAAGATAGTTTTTTATATAATAAAACAATAGATAATATTTATAATTTTTTTCCTAATCTTAGTTTTACGATAGTATCTTTATCACAAGAATCAAAAGCTGACATTACTTTTTCTGGTAATACGATTATTGATGAGCATATAGAAGTTTGCTTTTTAGCTGCAACTATTGACGTTGAGTTATTATTGCGCGAGCTACAACCAGAAGTTCGAGCGATGAAAAATATTATGATAGTTGGTGGTGGTAATATAGGTTATTCATTGGCTACTCGAACAGATGAAAACTACAATGTCAAAATTATTGAGCATAATAAAGAGCGATGCTTGTTGTTAGCAGAAAAAATTAACAATGGTTTAGTATTGCGCGGAGATGCTGCCGATAGAGAATTATTGTTAAATGAAAATATCGATAGCGTCGATTTGTTTTGCAGCTTAACTAACAATGATGGTGTTAACATTATGTCAGCATTATTAGCAAGACGATTAGGAGCTAAAAAAGTAATATCTTTAATTACTCGCGATGTTTATGCTGAAATAGTTGAAGGTAGTCAAATTGATGTTGCAATTTCGCCACAAGAAGTAACTTTGAGTGCAGTATTAAAATATATTCGTCGTGGTGATGTCGAACAAGTACATAGTATGAATGAAGGGCATTCTGAAGTATTAGAATTAATAGTTCATGGTGATGCTAGAACTTCACGTGTAATTGGAATTAAAGCGCAAAATATGAAATTACCTCAAGGAGCTAAGTTACTAGCAATATCTCGAGGTGATAAAGTTTTTTTTGATACTGATAGTCTAATTATTGAGCCTCTTGATCACATCATTATTTTTATTGCTGATAAAAAACAAGTTATAGATATTGAGCAGTTATTTAAAGTGGACGTTACTTATATTTGATAATGACGAAAATTACATAATTTATATGAATTACATAAATATTGCTCGTATATTAGGAACTATATTAATATTTTTTAGCCCAGCTTTTTTAGCTCCTATAGCTGTAAATTATATTTATCAGGATGGAGAGTTTTATCCATTTATTTTTACATTTTTATTATCTTTGGTAATAGGATTTTTATTATCAGCACCGACTTATCATTTAAAAAAAGAAATTAGAATTCGAGAAGGATTTTTAGTTGTAGTTTTAGCTTGGTTAACAATAGGTTTAGTCTCAAGCCTTCCTTTTTGGTTAGAAAAAGATGTTCCTCTTAATTTTTTAGATTCACTTTTTGAGGGAGTTTCAGGAATTACTACAACGGGAGCAACTATTTTACATAAAATAGACGGTCTTCCACATGATATTTTATTTTATCGACAAGAGCTGCAGTTATTAGGAGGAATGGGGATAATAATTTTAGCTGTGGCGGTATTACCAATGTTAGGAATTGGTGGTATGCAGTTATTTAGAGCCGAGATGACTGGTATTGGTCGTGAGCATAAATTAACTCCGCGCATTGCTGAAACAGCAAAAATTTTATGGTCAGTTTATTTAGTTTTAACTGCGGCATGTATTTTGTCCTTTAAAATTTTTGGCATGACATGGTTTGATGCTATTTGTTATGGCTTTACTACGGTTTCAACTGGTGGTTTTGCTCCGCATGATGCGAGCATTGCCTTTTATCCATCAGTAAAAATTTATTTTGTTAGCATATTTTTTATGCTGGCAGGATCATTAAGTTTTTCATTACATTATTTAGTGCTGAAAAAGCGTGATTTATTATTATATTTTCAAGATCCTGAGGCGAAATTTTATTTATCATTATTATTATTTGGAATAATATTTTTTTCTTTTTTTCTATACTGGCATGCAGTTCATACTAATTTTAGTGATGACATTATAGCTGGAATTTATCAAGTAGTAGCGTTATCAACTACTTCAGGGTTTGTTAGTGAAAATTATGCACAGTGGCCTAATGTTTTACCTTATTTATTATTTTATTTGGCTATTTTAGGTGGTTGTACCGGATCAACTAGTAGTGGTATTAAGGCGCTGAGGATTTTATTATTAAATCGTCAAGGTCGTCGAGAAATTAATAAACTTATTCATCCGCGAGGAGAGTTTCCAATTAAGTATGGTGATAGAACATTGCCTTATGAGGTTATGTTTTCTATTTGGAGTTATATCGCGACTTATTTAGCAATTTTTTTAGTGTTTTTCTTAGTGGCATTATCGTTACACTTAGATTTTGAAACTGCTTTTGCTGGTGTTGCAAGCTGTTTAGGAAATATTGGTCCGGGGCTCGGTAAAGTTGCTCAGAATTTTGAGTCGGTAAATAATCCTAGTAAAATTTTATTTATTATTGCGATGTTTTTAGGCCGGCTAGAAATTTTTACTTTTTTAGTATTATTGTCTCCTAGTTTTTGGCGAAAGTAATAATTTACATTTTATCATTGCTGCGCTACTGCGTTTCCCGCGTATTTGTTCGTA
>CAYGUI010000038.1:0-12267 GCA_964353115.1 uncultured Gammaproteobacteria bacterium | reverse complement strand
TCACTTAATTTCAAAGTGCCCACACTTGTGTTTTATCTAATTTTTAAAGAACATTTTCTGCTTCAGTGATGGGTATTTTAGCGCATCTATTTCCTACGTCAACTGTTTTTTTCATTTTTTTTAAAAAAATTCTTATACTTATAATTTTGGCCCCGGCATTATGTCTTTTAAGCTTCTTCTTCTTACTTTTCCAAGATCACCTTTGTCTACAGCTAATAACCCACGATTAAATTCAATCATTGTGTTACTAATAATTTCTTTTCTTAATTTTTCAAATTTCGTAGATGCTTCATCATCTTCATCAACAACTTGATCACCGCTTTTATATTTAATCGATTTATCTAATTCAACCCAGATACAATGCATTGCTAAATACTCCAAACTAACAAAAGAATAAGGAGTAAACTTCTCTTTTAATTCCGTATCAATCATTTCTTTTAATGCTTTATTGAAAGGCAATTCAATTTTCTCAGGATTGGAAGTGTTTAATGACCTAAATAAGATTAATCTAGCAACTGTTTCTATACAGTTATTATATTTTTCTTGTTGTGCTATTTCTGGATCCTTAGCTGCCGCTGCTGCAGCTTGTGCAGCACGAACGAAAGACATACGACGCTCAGGAACTGGTGGTAATGAAGATTTACGCTCTTGATCAAATCCTTGCATATTCCCCTCCTTAGGTTATATAAGTTATCTATCCATAACTACATTTCTATATTAACCTTGAGAAAATAAAATATGCAACCTTTCTTGCTTATGTTATTACTTTAACTATTTTTCTTTTGCCAACTTGAATAACTAATTCTTGCTTAGCTGTTACTAAATAATCCTTATCTTCTAATTTTTCGCCATTAATTTTTACTGCGCCTTGTTTTATCATGCGCAAAGAATCGGAAGTGCTAGATGTTAATCCAGCTTCTTTTAAGACATTGGCAATAGCAAGACCTGCACCAACATCAAGTTTCATTTCAGGAATTTCATCTGGCAATTGCCCTTTCGCAAAACGATTAGAAAATTCTTCCGCCGCTTTTTGCGCTTGCTCCAAACCATGGAATCTTGTAACCAATTCCATTGCTAATTCAATTTTTATATCTTTTGGATTAGCGCCTTCTTTTGCTTGCTGTTTAAAGTATTCAATATCACCTGTTGATCTGAAACTTAACAACTCATAATAACGCCACATTAAATCATCACTAATTGACATAATTTTTCCGAACATGTCAGACGGCTCATCCGCAATGCCAATATAATTTCCTAAAGACTTTGACATTTTTTTAACGCCATCCAATCCCTCGAGCAATGGCATAGTAATAACTACTTGTTGCTCTTGCTGTGCCTGACGTTGTAATTCACGCCCGACTAATAAATTAAATTTTTGATCAGTACCACCAAGTTCAATGTCAGCTTTTAACTCGACAGAATCTTGGCCTTGAAATAGTGGGTATAAAAATTCATGAATAGAAATCGACTGGCCTGATTTATATCGTTTACTAAAATCATCGCGCTCGAGCATTCGTGCAACTGTATATTGTGATGCAAGACGAACAATATCATCTGCAGATTTTCCAGCTAATAAAGAAGAGTTAAAAATAATTTCCGTTTTAGTTGGATCTAAGATTTTAAAAATTTGCTCCTGATAAGTTTTGGCGTGCTCTAGAACTTCTTCACGCGTTAACGGCTTACGAGTAATATTTTTACCAGTTGGATCACCAATCATCGCGGTAAAATCACCAATCACAAAATATATTTCATGACCCATATCTTGCAGCTGCTTTAACTTATTAATCAAAACTGTATGGCCCAAATGCAAATCTGGTGCAGTTGGATCAAACCCTGCCTTTATTTTCAATGGCCTATTTTTTTTTAGTTTTTCAACTAATTGTTCTTGGGAAATAATTTCATCACAACCACGTGCGATATCTTCTATAATGTCTTGCATATTAATAAACTATAAAATTTTTGAGTCGAATTCGGCTATAATTATATCATCATGAGATAGATTACAGAATAATGCCTCGTACTAATAATAGCCTTAAAAATAAAAAGCATGGCCTTATCATGGCAGATTTGAGCCGCACCGCTAAAAATATAGATATCGCGATCAATAAAAATATATTAATCTCACTATCTATAGCTTTTATAATGCTTCTTACAATTATCATAATATTGATGAAGCCACAAAAAATTGATAGTGCAAAACCAAAAGCTTTAGTCGAAAACCAAGAAATCATCATCCCCGCTAAAGAAGAGATTGTTAAAAAAGAAGATCTAGAAATAGAAAAAGAAATTAACAACAATAAACAAGAAATAATTTGGAAAGATATAACTGTAAAACCAAATCAAAGCCTTTATACATTATTTAAAAACCAGAATATTCCAATAAAATTAATGGTTGAACTTCTTAAAAACAAAAATGAATTGACTCAAAAACTATCAAGTTTACAAAAAAATGACAAAATTTTATTTGGATTTCTCAACAATGAATTTGTCGCAATCAAAATGGATGTTGATTTAGAGAAAAATGTTTTAGCACAGAAAAATACTGATGATTCTTTTGAATTTGCCACAACTGAATATCCTGTCGATATAAAAACTAATTATGCACAAATAAGCATTAACTCTTCTTTATTTGAAGATGCCTCGCGCGCCGGCATAGATTCTAATATTGTATTAGACATTGCTGACATTTTTGCCTGGGATATCGACTTTTCACAAGATTTACATCCTGGAGATATGATTGAACTGTTGTATAAAGAAAAATATGTTAATGGCGAGAAAGTATCGCAAGGGCCTATTTTGTTTATCGACATTAATGGCAAAAAAAGATTAACTGCTATGCGTTTTTTAAATGCTAATGGTAATTATGAATATTATGATCCTGATGGCAACAATTTACGCAAAGCGTTTATTAGAAATCCGGTAAAATTTACACGAATTAGCTCATATTTTTCACTACAACGTGATCATCCTATTTTGCATCGCATTCGCGCCCATCATGGCGTTGACTATGCCGCACCGCTTGGCACACCAATTAAAGCAACAGGTGATGGAAAAATTACTTTCTTAGGGCGTAAAGGCGGTTATGGTAAAGCAATCGTAATTTCTCACGGTAATAAATATACATCTCTTTATGGCCATATGAACTCATACGCAAAAAATTTACAAACCGGATCAACAGTTAAGCAAGGACAAATAATTGGCTATGTTGGAAAAACCGGGCTTGCAACTGGACCACATTTGCATTATGAATTTAAAATTTTGGGGGAGCGTCAAGATCCGTTAAAAGTACAATTGCCCAATGCAAAACCAATTAGCCACGCTAAATCAACAGATTTTAATATGATTATGCGTAATTACTTAGCACAAGTTAATATTCACCGTTCAATAGCAAAAGCATGATGAAAAAATCAAATTTATACATAGGGATTATGTCTGGGACCAGCTGTGATGGCATTGATTTAGTATTAGCTGAAATAAAAAATCATAAAAAAATTCCACAAATAATTAGCTCATCGCATGAAAAATTTAGTAATGATTTAAAAAATAAAATAAATAATTTAATTAATAAAGATTTACACAGCTTTCTTGAATTTGGTGAAGTTGATACTAAACTCGGCCAAGTTTATGCCAAAGCTGTTAATAAATTAATTAAAAAAAATAAACTAAGCAATTCTGATATTGCTGCAATTGGCTGTCATGGCCAAACAGTTTTTCATGCGCCAGATCATAACTTGCCATTTAGCATTCAATTAGGTGATCCGAACATAATTTCTGCTTTAACAAACATCGACACAGTTTGTGATTTTAGACGTCGCGATATAGCTCTTGGCGGTCAAGGTGCGCCACTCGTGCCAGTTTTTCATGATGTCGCTTTTCGTAATGACAAAAAAAATCGTGCGATTATAAATATTGGCGGCATTGCTAATATTAGTTATCTTGAAAAAAATAATAATTTATTGGGCTTTGATACTGGGCCGGGAAATACTTTAATGGACCTTTGGGCTCAACAAAATTTAAATAAAAATTTTGATAATAACGGCAATTGGGCTAAATCTGGCAAGGTTAATCAAAATTTATTAAGTAAATTATTAAATAATACTTTTTTCACTAAAAAACCACCTAAAAGCACGGGACGTGAAATATTTAATTTGGATTATTTAAATAAAAATATTCAAAATTTAAATTTAGCTCCAGAAGACATTCAAGCAACATTATGCGAATTTACAGCTGAGAGTATAAATATTGCTTTACGATCTTTTTGCCATAATATTGATGAAATTTATATTTGTGGTGGCGGTGCTAAAAATAAATATTTATTAAGCCGCATTAAGCATTTTACAAAAATTAATTTAAATACCACCAATGAGTTAGGTATTGATCCACAATTAGTTGAAGCCAGCGCTTTTTCCTGGCTTGCGTATTGTCATATTCACAAAATTAAATTTGATTTAACTAAAATTTCTGGCAGCAAAGAAAGCACCCTGTTGGGTGGACTTTATTTAAAAAGCATATAAAAACCTTCTTTCATATCAATATAACATTGATTTAACTCAATAAATTATCGCCTAAATTTAATGTTGTATTAACATTCATAAGTTACTATATAACTAACATAAAACAATAATAATTATGAATACTATATACGATCATGCCAAAAATTTTTTAAATTACTTTAGCATTGACAACGTGCAAAAGCATGGTGAAAATTTGTTGCAAGGAAAATCTGTAGATAAGTGGCACCGTGAAAACGCACTTATGTTACACCCTGATAAAACCAAATTTGAAGATAAAGATTTAGCTAGTAAATGGTTCAATTATGCTACGTCGTTAAAGAATGTTTTTAAAGAGCCTAATAATGAAAATATTTCACAACTTAAAAATCATTATGACGATTTTGCTGATAAATTAGGGCTAAAAATATATTCTCAAGCTCCTCCATCCCCTGTACCTGCAGCACGCCCAGCAGAAAAATCTATTAATAAAAATGAGAAAAAAGCTCTTGAATATCTTGAAAAATATCTCACTCACTTAAGTAGTAATAGCAGAATATTAAAAACAACCAGAGCAATGCATGAGGGACCATTATTAGATAAAAAACAGAGAGCTGTTGAGAATGCTATTTATAATCTAAAAAATTCTAATTCAACAATAAAAGATATTACAAAAACTCTAAAAGACAATGGTGTTGATATAAGAAGCTCTACTTTACAAAAAGGCTCAGCATTAACGACAACTGGAGCTGCTTTAATACAAAATTTAGAAAAACTTGCTAAAAATACCCCAGCGCCAAGACCAAGATGATAGTATAATTTTTTAAACTTTTTAAAAATTATACTAAATCATGCTCCCAAATAATTCAGATATTATTCAAAATTTATTACTTAGTCCCAGCGATTTAACCACCTCAGCTCTTGAGAAAATAATGAGTAAAATCATGTCACCAAGCATTGATCTTGCTGATATTTATTTTCAAGCTTCATTCTCTGAAAGCTGGCACTTAGAAGATGGTAAAGTTAAAGATGCAGGATTTGATATTACTCGCGGCGCCGGCATTCGCGCTATTTCAGAAGATAAAACTGGCTTTGCCTATTCTGACAACATTAATTTACATAATTTATTAGATGCCGCAACAGCTGCACGCAGCATTGCCACGCATAATCAAGATAAAAAAATTGCTATTAATAACCAAATTAATGCAAAAAATTTAAATTTATACCCAAATCTCAATCCTCTGGACTCTATTTCTGAAGCTGAAAAAATAAAAGTACTAAGTCAAATAGACAAACACGCGCGAGCACAAGATCCAAGAGTTAAATCTGTAGAAGTTTCTCTTGGCGCGAGTTTTGAAGCTGTTTTAATTATGAACAACGATGGTTTGCTTATTCCTGATGTGCGTCCATTAGTTCGCCTTAGCATTCATGTTATTACTGAGCAAAATGGCAGACGGGAATCGGGTTTTGCTGGCGGCGGTGGACGTTATGATTATAAAACTCTGCTAGATTCTGAAAAACATTTAGTATTAGCTGAAAAAGCTGTACGCGAGGCACTGATAAATTTAGAAGCTGTTGATGCCCCTGCTGGTGTTATGCCCGTAGTTTTAGGCGCTGGTTGGCCAGGAATTTTATTACACGAAGCAGTTGGCCATGGCCTCGAAGGAGATTTTAATCGCAAAAAAACTTCGGTTTTCACGGATAGAATTGGTGAGCAAGTAGCTAATCCACTATGCACTATTGTTGATCAAGGCAATATTGAAAAGCGTCGCGGATCATTAAATATTGATGATGAAGGAGTGCAAACTCAAGAAACTGTATTAATCGAAAATGGTATTTTAAAAGGCTACATGCAAGACAAATTAAACGCCAAACTTATGGGCGTGCAATCAACTGGTAATGGCCGACGAGAATCTTATGCTAGCCCCACTTTACCGCGCATGACTAATACTTATATGCGCGCTGGAAATCATAGCCATGAAGAAATAATAGCGTCAGTTAAAAAAGGTATTTATGCCGCAAATTTTAGCGGTGGACAAGTTGATATTACTTCTGGCAAATTCGTATTCTGCGCAAGCGAAGCTTATCTAATAGAAGATGGAAAAATTACCACCCCCGTAAAAGGCGTAACTTTGATAGGAGATGGCTTAACCGCATTAAACAAAGTCTCAATGGTTGGAAATAATCTACAACTTGATGATGGCATGGGAACTTGTGGCAAAGACGGCCAAAGTGTTCCAGTTGGCGTTGGTCAACCTACTCTTAAAATTGATGAATTAACCGTTGGTGGTACAAATGTATAAAGATTTAGACAGCATAAAAAATTTAGTTGCAGACAGCATTCACTATGCTAAAAGCTTAGGCGCAACTGATTCCGAAGCAAGCTGCAGTATTTCTCATGGTTTAAGCGCTGAAGTGCGCTTAAGAAAAGTTGATACAGTTGAATTTAGCCAAGACCAAGGCTTTGGCGTTACTGTTTATAAAGATAAACGCAAAGGCGGCGCTAGTACTTCTGATATTTCGTGGGAATCTATTAAAAAAACTATTGATAAAGCTTATAGCATTGCGACACATATTGAAGAAGATGAGTATTCTGGTATTGCCGATAAAGAGTTACTAGCCTTTGATATTACTGAAGAGAATATTAAGGATTTAGACGTTTATCATCCCTGGGATTTGCCAGCTGAAAAGGCAATCGAAATGGCATTAGCATGCGAAGAAACTGCTTTTAGTTTAGATAAAAAAATTACTAATGCTGATAGCACTAGTCTTTCAAGCCAGCAAAGTATGGGAATTTATGGAAATAGCCATGGTTTTTTAAACGGATATCCGACTACTAGTCATTCTTTAAGTTGTGTTTTAATTGCTGGCGAAGGTGCCAATATGCAGCGTGATTATTATTATACTGCTGCACGTGATCATAAAGATTTAAAAGATAGTAAGGAAGTTGCAAAAAAAGCTGTCGAAAAAACTATCATGCGCTTAAATCCTAAAAAAATTAAATCACAAAAAACTAAAATTTTATTCACACCAAATATCGCTAAAGGTTTAATCGGAAATCTATTATCAGCTATTAGTGGTGGTAATTTGTATCGTGAATCATCATTTTTATTGGGAAAAATTGATCAGAAAATTTTCCCAGACTTTGTAACAATTAGTGAAAACCCACATATTGCGAAAGCCTTAGGAAGTGTTTTATTTGATTCTGATGGCCTAAAAACTCACGATAAAATCATTGTAGCTTCTGGGATATTACAGACTTATCTTTTGGGAGTTTATTCTGCGCGCCGATTAGGTCTTAAGCCTACCGCAAATGGTGGGGGTACTCATAACATCATCATTGAACCAACTAGCGGAAATATGCAAGATTTAGCTCGTGAGATGGGTACTGGTTTGATTGTTTCTGAAGTTATGGGTCAAGGGGTCAATATCGTAACTGGCGACTATTCCCGTGGTGCTTTTGGTTTTTGGGTTGAAAATGGTGAAATCCAACACCCGGTTTCTGAGATTACTATTGCTGGCAATCTTAAGGATATGTTTATGAATATATTAGCTATTGGTAATGATATTGATTTAAGAGGAAATATTCGCTCGGGGTCAATTTTAATTGATAATATGACGGTTGCTGGAGGGTAAAAAACCCCTCTTTTTGAGAAAACCCCTCTGGTTGGTGAAAAACCCCTCTGTCGCCGATGGCGACATCTCCCCTTTACAAAAGGGGAGAATATAGCCCCCTTATTAAAGGGGGCAGCGCCGCAGGCGCGGGGTTTTTTTATTTGTTAACCTACTAAAACCATAAAAATATATTATACTTAATATATAAAAAACTTATAGCAGTAGCTAGTATGCAAGCAGTAAAAAGATCATATACATACAGAATATACCCGGAAAACTCTGCCGAATTTCGTGAAAATCTTTTGTATCATACTGAATCTTTTAGACTAAATATAATAGAAGCTATTATTGCTGAAAAAATAGATCCTTATATTGGTGGAGAAATAAACACATATTTAGGATCTTGTGTGGCTATTTTTTCAAAATTACCAACAATTCCAAATATAACTGCAGCTAAAAGCACTTTTTATGATCAAATGCCAGATACAGTGCATACTTTATTCAATGGTCATATAGATAATGCTAACCCTTTGTTAATTGATTTTTTATCTAATACTGTTATTGAATTTGAAAAATCTAACAATTCAAAAAATATCAAATATATTTTTGAGGAATCTTCTCAAGTTCCAATAATTCTAGGGCCCATAATGGCTGCGGCTGGATATTTTAGAGGCGCAAGAAATTATAAATTAGATAAATTTTTAAAAGATAAATTATTAAATTTAATAAAAAATCTTGATCCCTCAAGACATCAAGAGATTATAACTAAAATTAAAAACAAAGATTTTAGTTTTTATCAGCATAAAGAAACTTCAGATCCTGTTACTACAGCAAATGATAGTACTGACTACTTATTAGAAGCATACAACGATTCAATTAATGCCTTAGAAGAAAATTTAGATCTAATAAAAAGAAATTATAATATTACAGATGAAAATTTCAAAAGAATAGATCAAGCAAAACTATCTTGCGAAGAAATTCATAATTTATTAAGCGCTGAAGAAAAAAGATCTAGACTCGGAGATAGGTATAATAGATATTTAAGATGTCTAGATGAATATGATGGGATAAAAAGAATCATCCCACAAACTCCTACCTCAATAACTAGCGAGTCTGAAGAAGATCATAATGATTTCATTAAATATAAAGAAAATAAAACTACATCAAAAAGAATTAGAGAATTTTTTACAAAAACAATACCTAATTTTTTTAGAAATTTGTTTACTAGAGCAAAGACTAATTCTAAAGCATCTTCAGAAAGTGGTAGCGTAACTAGTATTCCCACTATATCGACGACTAGCCCAACAGGATCTATAGTTTTAAGACATCATGCTAAGCATAGTAATACATGGGGTTTTGCAGGATCATCATCATCAGCAGCACATATGCAAGAACATCACCCTAGATAAATACAGATAGCAGATTATAGAATCTTATTGTAAAATACACCCCTATGAGCACAAATAATAATCAAAATATAGTCAATTTTACTGACGATGCAGCCAATAAAGTTGCAGAATTAATTTTAGAAGAAGAAAATCCTGATCTTAAACTCCGCGTTTATATAACCGGTGGTGGCTGCTCGGGTCTTCAGTATGGCTTTAGCTTTGAAGAAAATATCAATGATGACGATGAAGTTATCACTAAAAAAATTGATAATCCTGATTTAAAACAAGTAACTCTTTTAATCGACGCACTAAGCCTACAATATCTTGAAAACGCAGATATCGATTATGTCGATGATATCGACGGTGCACGCTTTGTTATAAGAAATCCCAATGCCAAAACAACTTGTGGTTGTGGCTCGTCTTTTTCAGATTAATATGATATAATTTGCCGCTCTAAAGCTGGCTGGGCAATCGCGCTGCTAACTAGCTTCCCGCCTACGCGGGAATGACGGTTGTAGTGAGGAAAGTCCGGGCTCCAACGGGCTAAAGTGCCAGGTAACGCCTGGGGGGCGAAAGCCTACGGAAAGTGCCACAGAAAATATACAGCTCATTTTATGGGTAAAGGTGAAAAGGTGCGGTAAGAGCGCACCGCGCTCATGGCAACATGAGTGGCAGGGTAAACCCCACTTGGAGCAAGGCCAAATAAGATCGTTAGCGTGAGCCCACGTCGATCGGGTAGGCCGCACGAAGTACTTGGTGACAAGTATTCCAGATGAATGATTGTCCTCGACAGAACCCGGCTTATAGGCTAGCTTTAGAGTTTTTTATTACTGGATTCCCGCCTGCGCGGGAATGACGAAACATGAATCAACACATTTCTGTATTACTACAAGAAGCAATCGATAATCTAAATATTAAGCCTGACGGCACTTATGTCGATGGGACATTTGGTCGTGGCGGGCATAGTGCAGAAATTTTAAAAAAATTAGGTCCTAAAGGCAAATTAATAGTTTTTGATAAAGATTTAGATGCTATTAAATATGCCAAAGAAAAATTCGGTGATGATCCGCGTGTAGTTATTGTGCATAGTAGTTTTGCGGATATGAAAAAACCCCTCTGTCGCCTTGCGGCGACTTCTCCCCTTTACGAAAGGGGAGATGATCCAGCTAATACCTCCCCCCCTTTTGTAAAGGGGGGTGGCGCGACAGCGCCGGGGGGTTTTTCCCACCACCAAGGCGCGACAGCGCCGGGGGGTTTTGTAGATGGTATCCTCCTAGACCTTGGCGTCTCATCACCACAGCTAGACGACTTAGAGCGCGGATTTAGTTTTAAATCTAATGCTCCCCTTGATATGCGGATGGATCAGACACAAAAAGAAACTGCTGCTGATCTTGTTAATGATTTAAGTGCACAAGAATTAACTAATATTATAAAAAAATACGGCGAAGAGCGTTTTGCTTGGCGCATTGCTGAGCGTATAGTTAAAGTACGCGAAACTAAGAAAATAGAAACAAGTCGTGAACTTGCAGATATTATTGCTGCTGCATATCCTAAAATAAAAATGGATAAGCACCCTGCAACGCGAACTTTCCAGGCGCTAAGAATTAAAGTTAATAATGAACTGGAAGATTTAGAAAAGTTTTTAGAAAATGTTTTAGATTTACTAAAACCTGGCGCACGATTAGTTACTATCTGTTTTCATTCATTAGAATATCGCATTATGAAGTACTTTATTTTAGAAAATGAAAAAGATCAGCGATATCCTTCACACGTACCAGTTCCGCATCATATGCTTCAACCGAACCTAAAACGCATTGCTCTTAAAATTAAACCAACTCAACAAGAAATAGACAATAATGTTCGTTCACGAAGCGCTATTATGCAAGTTGTTGAGCGTTGTTAGCACGAGTCCTATTTCTACGTGCCACTTTTGTATTAACAACTTTAACTTTTGGATCAGCCCAATTTTCAGTTACTAAATAAGTTCTTTCGGCTATTTTATTAATTTTAAATATTTTTTCTGCAGCAAACGTCGCAAGACCAATAAAAGGATTACCAGTTGCGATAGTTGTAGCTATTGGTAAAACTCCAGAAACATCTGGTTGTACTTTTACTTTTAAATCATAAGTTTTATCAATTAAATTTGTTGTGCCATTGATATTAATATTAGCACTAGCATCGACAAATAAATTTTGAGTAGAAACTATGCCATCTTTTATTTCAAAATCACCAGTTAATTTAGAGTAAGCAAAACCTTTATCAAACACATCACGAAAATCTAATTTTAAATGCTGCTCCAGTGCTTTAAAACTAAAAATGCTTAAAATTCTGCCAATTCCAGGATTTAAAGCATAAATAGTTCCATTTTTTAAATCTAAGCTAAGAGCCCCAGATAAAGTATTAAAATTAAAATCAAAAGGACTGCCCTGCCATGAAATATTAAATTTACTATTTCCATTGCCTGCAACTTGTTTCAATGCATCAATCGATGGAACACTTTTTGCAACATTATCAGTTATAAAATAACCATTTAGTTTAGTAAAAGATTTATTATCTTTATCACTCCATTCACCATCACCCATTATTTGTAAACCTGGGCGATTTATCAAAAAGTTCTCGATTTTTGCATAATTTTGATCAGAAATTAAATCAAAACTAACACGGCCATAAGAAATATTATTATAGGAAAAATCTTTAATTAAAAATTTAATCTTAGGAATATCTTTAGGACTAATATTAACTTTACTTATTTTTTTTGCAGTAAATTCTTTGCC
>CAYGUI010000037.1:0-12294 GCA_964353115.1 uncultured Gammaproteobacteria bacterium | reverse complement strand
ATTTTAGGTCGTGCTGAATTACAGTCTTTTGATTGGCGTGGGTTGGTTTATGCAAAAAAAATTGCACCTGAAATTCGCACTTCTTTTATCACTGAGGATAAAAAAACCCCCAGCTCCTTCGGAGCTACCCCCTTTATAAAAGGGGGTATATTTCCTGAGAGTTCAAAAAATTTAGAGCAAATGACAAAGCTTGGAGCTAATAACTGGTGTCCGTATTTTAAAGATTTAACTAAAGAAAACATAAAAAAAGCCCATGAGCTGGGCTTAAAAGTTATTCCGTGGACAGTTGATCAATTACAAGATTTTAATAAAATTATAGCTCTTGGAGTTGATGGGGTTATTACTAACCGCCCGGTTTAGTTGAAATTGCTTCTCTATATTTAGCTATTGCAGCTTGAGAAGTTGAAACAGTCGGAACAGCGCTTTCAGGAGCTGAGCTTTGCAAATTTTGATTATCAGCTGCTTGTTTATATGCAGTCCCAATAACTTTTGGTAATTTTTTAGCTGAACATTCTTCTTTTTGACAATCAGTTAACATAAATACTCCTTAATTTTTCGAAATTATAACAGAGTTACGCGCCGCATCACAAACTAAGTGCATAACTCTTATATTATGAATGCAAGCGAGGCTCATATACAAGTGCGGCAGATTTTTAAATAAATAATGTAGATATGAGCGCGTGTGATTTTGGCAAGTATAACAATCACAATCGTCCATAATTGGCCGCTGATCATGTTTATAAACACTTTTTTTAATCAGAATTCGATCACGATCTTCATCTTCTTGCTTAATAAATTTTGGCCAATCATTTTCAATAATAATTTTTCCACAATACAAAGCTCCGTGGCGCGCATTACGAGTTGGTGCAACGCAATCAAAAATATCAATTCCTTCTTTAATAACATCAAGTAAATCTTGCGGATTAAGCCCCACCCCCATAGTATAACGAACTTTATTTTCAGGAAGCATTGGACGCACCCAATTAATAATTTCGCGCGTCTTTTCCATATTAAATCCAATTGACTCACCACCAATTGCAATACCATCTAAGTCTTGCGACAAAATAAATTCGGTACTTTTTTCACGTAAATCTTGATAAATTCCGCCCTGAATAATTCCAAACAAGTATTGCTTATAACCATATTCAGAATTTGGATTTTTTAAATGGGTATTTTTAGAAATTTCTAGCCATCTATGAGTACGGTCTAAAATTTGCTCACATGTTTTATAATCTGCATTATCAGGTGTGCACTGATCAAATGCCATAATAATATCAGCCCCAATAGTTTTTTGGGTATTAATAGATATTTCGGCATTCATTGTAATAAGCTGGCCAGTATTAGGATCCTTAAAACGAGCACCATTTTCATCTATCTTACAAATTTTGCTATTTTTTGATAATGAAAAAACTTGAAAACCACCGCTATCAGTTAGCATTGGGCCATGCCAGTTCATAAACTTATGCATACCGCCGCCTTCACGAATAATATCCATGCCAGGTTTATTTAACATGTGATAAGTATTACCACCTAAAATAATTTGCGAGCCGCAAGTTGTTAAATCATGACTCATAATATTATTAACTATGGCATAGGTCGCGACCGGCATGAATGTTGGTGTTTGAAAAGTACCATGAGCAGTGGTAACTGTTAGACTACGAGCTGGATATAGTTTGTGGGTGGAAATACTGCTAATCATATGAGTTGAGTAAATTAGGAGATTTTAGCAGAAAACCCCTCTGTCGGCAAAGCCGACATCTCCCCTTTAAAAAAGGGGAGTTATAGCCCCCTTATTAAAGGGGGCAGCCCGGCTTCACTGCGTGAAGCATGGGCGGGGGTTTTTCTAAACATACCTAGAACTACTCAACCAGGCCTTATTCGGATAATAAGCAACTAAAATACTATCGTTCTTAATTTTGTTAATAATCTTTGTATGTAAAGCTTCAGAGACTGCAAAACATCCCCAGCTGTGCCCTACTTCATCATATTTCTTAACAATTGCAGAAGAAACATATGGCGCGCCGTGAACAACTACGCTGCGAGCATAAGCATTATCATTAAAACCTTTATCAAGACCAAATAAATGTAATGAGTAACCATTTTTACCGTTATAGGTAACTCCTGTCTTATATACGCCAATACTTGATTCATGACTGTTAATCCTGTTAGAGAAACGTGTTGCATAAGCTCCCATTCCACTATTAGAGCCGTGAGTTACCCAAGTATTGTATAAAACTTGACCAGTTTCCGTGTTTATTACCCATAAACGCTTTTGGCTTGAAGGCATAGTAAAGTCCACTACTGTTTCTATATTACTCTTAGTTTGACCATATTTTTCGGCATTTTCATGCGCCTTAAGAGCTAATTTAAGTACTGCTGGCTTTAGGCCATTAGTATGCGCTTCGATTGCATTAAAAACAGAGGAATAAGCATAATTATTTGCAAAACAAATAGTTATCGCAGACACTAATAAAACAGAAATAGATGTTAACTTATTGAAATTATTGTTGTTATTTTTCACGAGACATTTGTTATTTATTTGACTTAGATATATTTTATCGTAATTCATATAACTAAGTCAAATTGTAACTAATTGATTATCCAATAGAATTTCTTCTTGAAGTACTTAAGCTTGGTCGTTGTGATGCCACTGGTCTAGCTGAACAAGAACCATCAAGTTTTTTATCAAAAACTGGACTTTCAGATCTTACAACCTTTCCAGATTTTACAAGAGGAAAGCCTTTTGCTGGGCTTTTAAGCGGAGTTGATGGAGGAACGGATTGAACTCCTGGGCAACAAAAAGAAAAATTTAACGGCGGCGCCATTGGGCTAACAGAAGTTGCAGCTCTAATAAAAGCTGAAGTAGGCGTTAAAGGCAAAGCTTTAGGAGCACTATCTCTACTAGGTGGTGGTGATGTTGCTGCCATACTCTCTAATTTTTCTCTTAATGTTGGCGAGGTATGATCTGGAATGCCAGGAATAGGCGCAACATTAAAAGAATGATGTATTTTAATTAATTGTCTTCCATTCATAATAACGCCCGAATCTTTGTCGCAAGGATAAGCTGGTTCTCCAGTCATACTCTCAGTACTTTCTGGACTACTAATAATCGAAGCTAATGAAGAAACAGGAGCTGGAACTTCTGATAATGTCGGTCCTTCAGAAGCAGAAGATGGGGGTATTTCATCAAAATTAGCTGAATCTGCGTCAAACGTAGAGATTTTAGGTAAAGAAACAAGCTTCATCCTGTTAAGTTGAGGAAGATCTCTATCACCAAAGACATCAGCATGCCTTCCTGGAAATAAAGATCTACCATTAACAATCATTGGTCCAAACATAAATTTATAACCTCATATATTATTTTTTATTACTTTTTAGGAGAAGATCCTTCTCCGTTATTTACTGCAGAAACAGCAATACTTCTAAAAAACCTGTGTTGTTCTGTTGTGGCAACACGCCGAGCACTAGGAACAACCATAGATGGATGCACTGTACTTGGTGAAAAAGAAGAAGTTGCTGGTGGTGGCGAACTAAAGCTCATCATAGATAAAGGGCTAAGTAACGTAGATGCGCTACTACTTTCCTTTATACTTTCAACAACAGTATTGGCAGGGTTAGCACTAAAATTATGTCTTCCAGGAACTTGAGATACGCCATTACGCACCATTGGTCGCAACATAGCTTCAAGCCCACTTTCTCCAATAACTGTACCATTACTTCTTGGTAACATAAATCTTAGCCTCGAAATTAAACTATTAATTGGTTAGTTATACTACCAAAATATCAAGTCAAGATCAAGGAAATGCACCGGGAATTTTAATAGTTATTTGCTATACTAAATATATAGCTAAAATATTTTGCAGTATAGCATGAATAAAAAAATCAATAAAAACAACATTATATCTATACAAGGCTTTATAGATAAAAAAAAATCGCAACAGCTTGATTTTGCAATAACTAAATCTCAAACTTTATTAGAGATTTTATTAATCGAAATTATGCAAAAACGCATGATTCAACAACAGCTAGATGATCAGATCACCCAGCTAGATAAAACTAATAATGAAATCAAAAATATTATCAATAATAAGGAAATTAAAGCAAAGGATCGCGAGCAAATTAGCAATATATTACATAACGAGAATATTCAGGCCATATCATATATCAATGAGTTAAATGAAGATCCAAAAAATTGCTTATTTGATAACACCTGCTCTGATGATATTTTAAAAATTAAGCTCCAAGAGCTATGCCTTAATATTTCTGATTTCAAAAATATTTATGAAAAAAATAAAAAGGTTATTTCTGAGCAGCTAGATCGAATTAAAGAGCATTTACCAATTCATCTCGCTGAAACACGATCTTTGTTATTAAAAGCCAAAGATGATGAAAATTTTCCGAAAAAAAGATACGAAGAGCAAAAAGGAATCTTTAAAAAATTAGTTGAAGAATTTGATGTTAATTTTAATTAAAACGATTTTTAGCTGCAATCAAAGTATGAGTAAATAATTCTTCTAAATTCCCTTCCATCAAAACTTTTAAACCTTCAGCAGTTGCACCACCTGGTGAAGTAACATTTTCGCGCAAGGTTGCTAATGATTTGTCGCTTTCATAAGCCATCTTTCCAGTTCCCCAAAGTAACTGGCGAGATATTAGCTCTGAATTAACCGCATCCATTCCTAAATTTTCTATAGCTTTTTGAAAGCATTCCATTATGTACCAAACATTAGCAGGTCCACAGCCAGCAAGACTCATAAAAGTATCAATCATCTCTTCATGATCAAACCACATAGTGATCCCAACAGCTTTAAAAATATTTTCAGCTAATTTTCTTTGTTCATTGGTCACACTTGGAGAAGAATATAAACCTGTTATACCTGCACCAACTAATGACGGAGTATTAGGCATGGTACGAATAATTGGATAATTTTTATCACCAAGCCATGTCTGATATTCTGCAACTCGTAAACCCGCAGCAACTGTCATAACTAACGGATTTTGATCTAAAAATAATGACTGCAGTGGTTGAATAACAGATTGCATAATTTGCGGTTTTACCGCCAAAATTACAACATCAGAATTTTTAATTAATTCTTGGTTATCTTGAGTAAAATTTATCTCTGATTGCAATTCAGGATTGGGATGTGGTGCTGATGCCCAAATATTTTTAGGCATCAAAGTTTCAGATCTAATTAATCCTTTAATTATTGCGCCGGCCATATTACCAGCGCCAAGAAATCCGATTCTTTTTAGCATATTTCTTTTCTAGTTATAACCTCATCTCGCTCAGGTCCAGTTGAAACGATATCAATCGGTACTCCAACTAATTCTTCAATACGTTGCAAATAACGCAGTGCATTAGCAGGAAGTTTTTTAAGATCTTGAACACCTTCAGTACTTTCACTCCAACCTGGAATAGTTTCATATATTGGCTGGCAAGCTTCTAAATCATCGATAGAATATGGAGGATTTTCCAATTCTTGACCCTTGAAATTATATCCAACACAAATTTTAACTTCTTCTAAGCCATCTAAGACATCAAGTTTAGTTATACATAGACCACTAACGCTGTTAATAAAGCATGAGCGACGTAAAGCTACTATATCAAGCCAACCACAACGACGTGCACGACCAGTATTAGTACCAAACTCATTACCTCTTTTACCTAAAATTAATCCAACTTTGTCATGCAATTCAGTAACAAATGGACCACTACCAACACGAGTACAATAAGCTTTAGTAACGCCTAAAACATAATCTATATTACGTGGACCTAAACCACTTCCGGCTGAAACCGCACCAGAAATAGTATTAGAAGAAGTAACGAAAGGATAAGTACCGTGATCAATATCAAGCATCGTACCTTGTGCTGCTTCAAGTAAAATTTTATCACCGCATTGATGATGGTTCATTAACGCCGCAGTAACATCTGTTAGCATCGGTTTAATGGCACGACCATATTCTAACGCTTCTTGATACACAGCATCGAAATTAAATGGCTTTTCTTTATAATAGTGCTCTAAAACAAAATTATGATAATCTAAAATAGCCTCTAATTTTTTTGCAAATACTTTTTCATCAAGCAAATCAATCATGCGAAGGCCGCGACGTGAAATTTTATCTTCATAAGCCGGCCCAATACCACGAGCAGTCGTACCAATCGCAGCTTTACCTAATTTGAATTCACGAGCTTTATCTAAAGCTTGATGATAAGGTAATAAAAGATGGCAAGCTTCACTGATAAAAAGACGATTTGAAATATCAAGCCCTTTATCTTGTAACATTTTTATTTCTTGAGTTAACGCATCTAATGCCACAACTACGCCGTTTGCTATGTAACACTTCACATCAGGATGCAAAATACCAGATGGAATTAGCTTTAAGATTGTTTTATCGCCTTTTATTACTAAAGTATGGCCAGCATTATGACCACCTTGGTAGCGTACAACAGCGTGAACTTTAGATGTTAATAAATCAACTAATTTACCTTTTCCCTCATCACCCCACTGGGTTCCAAGTACTACTAAACTTTTACTCATAGTTATAATTAATTATCAAGAATAAAAACTCGCACCACATAAAGCAGAGCGACACCAAGAAGCATATTAAATAACCCCATTTTCCAAATGAATGAGTTACTTTGTTGCGACATAAGCGCCATAAACTGACGCCACTTTTGCGGGCTTACAAAGGGTAAAATACCCTCAAAAATCAATAACAAAGCAAATGCATCGATTAATGTTGCAAAGTCCATACTATTTATCTTTATTAAAATATTTAAAAAATTCAGAATCAGGCGTTAATAGTACTACATCTTGGCCGGATTTGAAAACATTTTTATAAGCTATTAAACTGCGATAAAACTTATAAAAATCTGCGTTTTTACTATAAGACAAGGCGTATATTTCAGCAGCTTTTGCATCTGCTTTACCTTTCATGATTTTAGCTTCTTTTTGTGCTTGAGCTACAATTTCAACCTTTGTTGCATCGGCATCAGACTCAATTCGTGCAGCTTCTTTTTTACCATCGGCTCGATGGCGATTAGCAACTTGCTCACGTTTTGTGCGCATGCGGGTATAAACAGATTCACTAACCTCTTTTGGCAATTCAATTTGTTTAATTCTTACATCAACAATATGAACCCCCATATTTTCAGCTTTAATTTCCAACTCTTCTTTAATAGTGCGCATGACGTTAGTTCTGTCCTCTGACACCACTTCTTCGATAGTTTTTTGACCAAATTGTGATTTTAAAGAATCTGATGCTTTTTGACTTAACAAAGAATTTACCCAATCAATATTATTATTAGTAGCTAATAAGAATTTTTCAAAATCTGTTATACGCCATTTAATAAAGTAATCAACATATAAATATTTTTGCTCATTAGTTGGAATACGCTCTGGCTGCGAACTTAAAGTCTGCAGTCTTGTATCAAAACGCAAAACTTGTGTTAATAGCGGAAATTTAAAATGTAAACCAGGTTCTTTTAAATTCAACTTACCATCAGATTTACGTTCAACTTTTCCTAAAAACTTTACTACCCCAGCATAGCGCTCATCAATCTGATAAACGCTTAACATCAATATAGCCAAAGCAAAAAATATAATTATGCTACCAAATGATTTTAAAAATTTCATTTATTACCTCCTGTGCGATCTGCATTATGCGCAGTAATAAATTTATCTAAAGGCAAATACATAACATTGTTTGATAATTTTCCATCAACTACAACTTTATTAACTTGACCTAATATATCTTCTAAATAAGTAATGTACATACGAGTCCGCATAATTTCTGGATTTAATTTATATTGCTCAGCTATCGCGTTAAACTGAGAAATTTCTCCTTCAGCATCTAACACCACTTTTTCTGAGTAAGCACGTGCCCCTGCAATAATACGAGCTGCATCACCTCGCGCTAACGGAACTTCGCGACTAGCATAAGCTTCTGCTTGGTTTCTATAACTTACTTCATCTTCTTGTGCTTTAATTGCATCATTAAAAGCTTCTTTAACTGTTTCAGGCGGCAACACAGCCAACACTTCAACACCTAAAATTTCGATACCAGTTTTATACTGCTCAAGATTTTTTTCTAACACTGATTCAATTTTTTTACCTAACGACTGATTGCCATTATTTTTTCCAGCTAAATTAGTTGATAAAGATTGATCGAGAGTCAAGTTTGCAATAACTTGACGCATAGCGCTTTCTGTTGCTTGAACTAGACTATTTATTGGTGATTTTACTTCAAACAAATATTGTCTTAAATTACCAATTTTATATTGCACTGCAAGAGAAACGTGAACAATATTTACTTCTTTAGTAATCATCGCCCCACTCACTTCTGTGCGCATTACTTTATATACGTTAACTGTTTCACGTGATTGTACAAAAGGAATAATCCAATGTGGACCTGGTCCAACAGTTTCAACATATTTACCGAAACGCAATACTGCCGATTCTTCCCCTGGCTGCACAATAAAGAAACCTAAATAACCAAATAAAAATATTAATAAAATCGCAATAAACGGCATGCCAGATTTTTCTCGGCTACTTTTATTACCATTATCATCACCATCTGCTCCGCCGCCCGAAAATTTTTTAAAAAAATTCTTAAACATTTCATCTAGATCTGGTGGTCCTTGCTGTTTTTTACGATTACGATTCCAAATATCGTCTTGGTGATTATCATCTGTCATAATAATTCTGCTATTGCCTCGCATAATAAATTTAGTGAATTTTTATTTTCTGCCGACACCCAAAGTTTAGTGGGCGAACCTAAGTCATTGCGCTCAATTTTTTCCTGAAGACCAGGAATTAAATCAATCTTATTATAGACTATAATTAATGGAATGTTTTGTGCATTAATTTCTTCTAATACTTTATTAACCGCAATTATTTTATCATCACGCTCTTTATCAGCTGCATCAACAACATGAAGCAATAAATTAGAGTTTTGTGTTTCTTCTAGCGTTGCATGAAAAGATTCAATTAAATCATGCGGTAAATCACGAATAAAACCGACAGTATCTGCCAATATTGTATTTCCAACATGTGGCAAATATAATTTTCTTAATGTGGTATCGAGTGTTGCAAATAATTTATCATCAGCATAAACCTTTTCTTTAACTAATGCGTTAAATAAAGTAGATTTTCCCGCATTAGTATAACCAACTAACGAGACCACTGGAGCTTCTGCTTTTTTACGAGCACTGCGCGCTAAACTACGATGCTTGCTTACTTTTTCTAATCTTTTTTTAATATGCTTAATTCTGTCACGCAATAATCTTCTATCAACTTCTAGCTGAGTTTCACCAGGACCACGTAAGCCAATACCACCGCGCTGACGCTCTAAATGCGTCCAACCACGAACCAAACGCGTACTCATATATTGTAATTGCGCAAGTTCAACTTGTAATTTTCCTTCGAAACTTAAAGCGCGCAAAGCAAAAATATCCAAAATTAATCGCGTTTTATCTATTACGCGACATTGCAAATATTTTTCAAGGTTTTTTTCTTGTGCGGGAGATAATTTGTTAGAAAATATTACGAGCTTTGCACCCGTTAATTTCAATTGCTGATTTATTTCATCTAATTTCCCTGTACCAATGAAATATTTAGCATTAGGTGCAGCAATATTCGCGGTAACGGTAGAAGCAAGCTCTGCACCAGCTGATAATATTAATGAGGAAAATTCTTCTAATGAATCTTCAGCAGAATAATTTTTAATGTTATTACTTAAAATATTACAGTGAACAGCAACAGCTAATTCACTGCCTTCATGACGATCAAACACAAAATTATTCGTAAGCTAAAGCAGGTTCACGAGCTTCTTCTAAATTATAATTATGCAAAAAATCTTCTTCTAATTCTTCGCCTACTGCAGCATTTAATCCAGTGATTTTTACATTACGAGCTGGAACAATAGTTGAAATTGCATGTTTATAAACTAATTGGCTTACAGTATTTTTTAATAAAACTACGAATTGATCAAAAGCTTCTACTTGACCTTGTAATTTAATACCATTTACTAAATAAATAGCCACTGAAACTTTTTCTTTTCTAAGCGCGTTTAAGAAAGGATCTTGTAATGATTGTACCTTTGACATTATCTTCTCCCGATTATTATTATGATTCATTATCCGTGTATCAAATTATAATCTGCCAACAACTTTTTTTCTATGTTTTTATCAAAACTATCGACTTTAAAATCATTTGGCCACTTGTTCATCCATGTATATTGTCGTTTTGCTAATTGCCGTGTTGCTGCTTGTGCGCGTAAAATCATTTCATCAAAATTATATTCGCCATCAAGATGTTGCCACACTTGCCGATAACCAACTGAGCGCATTGACGGTAAATTTAAATGTAAATCTCCGCGTTGATATAATTTTTCAACTTCTGCTACCAATCCAAGATCAAGCATCTCTAAAAATCTATTATTAATTTTTTTATGCAGTTCTGCCCTATCTGGACAGCATAAAATATTTATAAATTCTAATTCTTTATTATTTTCAGCAAAATATTCTTGCTGTAGTGCATAAAAATACATCATCGTACCGCCAACTAATATCGGAGCACGATTATTTTCATGGGATTTTTGAATTAATTTTTTGACATCTTGTACAAAATCAAACGCTGAATAAGTTTGCACCGGATCACAAATATCAATAAGCTCGTGCGGATATTTAACTAATTCATCTGCTGTTGGTTTGCCCGAACCAATATTCATATCTTTGTAGATCAATACTGAATCTACGCTGATAATATCGGCAGGTATTTGATCGTATATTTTACATGCTAAAGCTGTTTTACCAGATGCAGTTGGACCCATCAGGCAAATAATTTTATTCATAAGAAACTATCTAATTTTATGTGATGAAGTTTTATCACATTGCTCATCATCTTCCAACCAGCTTCTTCTAAAATTCTTAGTTAAACCAAGTAATCCTCTTCCCGAAATTTCACCTTCAGTTAAAACTAAAATATCTGTTTTTTTTGTTTCGTGAGTTGATACAACGCTATCAAAAAATCCAAAAAATCTTTCTGAATTATAATCGATACAAGTTTTAATACTTTTTGGTTTAATATAAATCATAGTTTTTGCTTCTATTGGACATAAGTCATATCCAATTTCATTTAGTAATAAAGAAAAAAATTGGGTTAATACAGAAGCATTTAAATGTTTTTCATCATTTTCAATAAAATATATTAGTTCATTTGATAATTTACTTTCAGTTCTACTAATGCACTGAGGCTTACTTTCATCGAAATTATCTCTAAAATTAAAATCTTCTTTTTCAACAAACCTACAATATATATCTAATAAATTAAATGCCACTTTAGCTACACTGTAAAAAAAGAAACTGTTTCTTTCTGGAGAATAGTACATAAAAAGATCACCATAGATAGGCAAAGTTTCTGTCGTTGTCTTTTCATCAATATCACTCAAAACAAGAGTTCGAGGGTACATAGCTTTAGTAAAACGAGGTAGGCTTTCTATTGTCATTATCTCAGTTAATGACATGCTGGTATCTAAATTGTAAACGCCTGTGTCATTACCTGTTGCTATTAAAAATAAACTCCATAGCTCTTTACAAACATTTAAATATCCTTGAGATTTTAATACTGTAATAATTTCTATAAAACGTTTTTTGTGCTCAGGATAAGAATCTAATATTTCTTCAAGTGGTTTTACAGTTAGAGGGTAATTTATTAATTCTTCTTGAAAATATTCAATATGCTCTTGCTCGCACCAATAATTTATTTGATGATTTTTATGCAATGCTTGTGATAATTCTTTTGCTCCATCAAAGGCTGTATCGTATAAATATTTATTGTCTTTTTCAGGTTTACCAGTCCAAATAAAGTTAATAATAGGGTTATTAGATATTTCAGATTGAACTGAAGATGCAGCTGCAGCTGCTGCTATCTTGGTATCTATTTTCGCTGCAGCCGATACTAGCCCTGATAGTAGAGGATGGATCTGCATAAAGTTACATATTATTATTGTTAAAGAATAATAGTATAGTATGTCAATCAACTCAATAACGCAAGGAGCATTTTCTCTGTTATCTCTGTAACTCGTTGATTATTATTCAAATCTTCTAAAAAATAATTATTATTTTTTTCATAAAGAGCATAGCGGTTGAATAATATTGTTATAGGGCTCTTTTTCTGGATTCCCGCCTGCGCGGGAATGACGCCTGATATTCCACCCTTTTGTAAAGGGGGGGGGCGCGTTAGCGCCGGGGGGGGGTTCTCCCGGCTGCCCCCTTTAATAAAAGGCCCAAAT
>CAYGUI010000036.1:0-12491 GCA_964353115.1 uncultured Gammaproteobacteria bacterium | reverse complement strand
CTCCATGTGGCACAGATAGCAATAAAGCTGGAAATAAAAAAATACCAAAATTAAATAATTTATCTATCGTTATATTCATTTTATAATATTTAAAATTTATGAAAATTCTAATCATATCTCCCAACTGGATTGGAGATTTAATAGTAGCAAATTCTCTATTTAAGTTAATAAAACAGAAAAATTACCATCTTTCTGTCGCTGCACCTAATTATTGTAGGCCGTTACTAGAAAGAATGCACGAAGTTGATGAAATATTTGAATCCCCAGTCACGCATAATAAATTAAATTTAAAAAAAATATATCAATTTTCTCAGCAATTAAAACAGCATAAATTTGATCAGGCGGTTGTTTTACCTAACTCGCTAAAATCATCTTTAGTACCTTTTTTAGCGAATATTCCAAAAAGAACTGGATATTTAGGTGAATTTAGATATTTATTACTAAATAATATAAAAAAAATAACTTCTCATAATTACAAAAATTTAAAAAGCCAATGTTTATTTTTATTTAATAATAATGATCTAGAAATAAGCCAAGCTCCTAATCCGAGCCTAATAATAAATAAAAAAAATATAGATAATTTAATTAAAAAATTAAATATTAATTTAAATAAAAAAATACTAATTTTAGCCCCTGGCGCCGCCTTTGGTGATGCAAAACAATGGCCAGCAGAGTATTTTGCCAAAATATCACGTGAAAAATATAAAGATAATTGGCAAGTTATTATTTTAGGATCAGCAAAAGATAAAGAAATAGCAAATCAAATAAATAATCTAGTAAATAATATATGCCTAAATTTATGTGGAATAACTAATATTAAAGACGCTATTGATATTATATCTATATCAAACTATGTAATAAGTAATGATTCTGGACTAATGCATATTGCAGCGGCTTTAGATAAAAATTTGATTGCTATTTATGGTTCAAGCACGCCGAATTTTACGCCGCCTTTATCTAATAAGGCAATTATTTTAGAAGATAAAGATTTAGATTGCAGGCCATGCTTTAAAAGAACTTGTCCATACGGGCACAAAAATTGCATGTATAACATTACCCCTGATAAAGTTAAGTCACTAATAAATTAGCAAAATATTTATCAAGAACCATAATAGATACGACCTTCTCTCGCTCCAAATTAAAAAACTGTCGTACATAATTTTTAGCGTTATTTATTATGGATAAAGCTTTATCTAAATTTTTATTATCTGAATAAAATTTTATTTTTTCTTCTAAATCAGAGTAATCATCGGCTATTAAAACATAGTGATAATCAGGAATTAAAGCTCCTTCCATAAACCAGGTTTCATATTTTGGCTTTGTCATGAAAATTAAAGAATTACTATACATCGCCCATTTTAAATTTGTAGCGACATCATTTCCTTCTATAGAAAAAATAAATTTATACTTAAATTGTTCTTGTATAGTTAAAAACTCTTTTTGGTAATTTTTATTTTCTAGAACTTTATCAGTTACACCAACATCACATAAGTTATTATTATAAAAATCTCTTATAAATTTTTTTCTATGTGACTGATATGCTGCACCGCGCCAAACTAAAATATTTTTTTTACTTTCAAAATTAATATTATCTTCAACAAAATAAAAATGTCGGCGACTATCCAAACTCATCAAAATAGAATTTTCCGAATTATTTACCGGACGTGACTTTGTAATCGTTGGAGTATCAAAAGTTTTATTTACATCGCCAAATTTAAATTTAAAACTATTATCGCCCGCAAAATACCGCAGATATTTATACAAATCAAAGAAGTAAGTATTTTTCTGTATTTTTTTGAAATTTTTTATTTTTATAAAATCTTTAGTTTCAGGAAATTTATCATTTACTTTATTATAATAATTTACTCGAGATAAAATGTAATCTCGTTCATCTTGATCATAAGAATGAAATTTATTAATAATTTTTTTATAATTTTTATCAATTAATAATGTAGATATGCCAAGTACATAATAAATAAATTTAGTAATTTTTTTATATTCTCTTGGAATTTTTTTACTTTCAAACTGAAGAACTTTCATAATTTTGAATAATAATTTCCGGAGTAATTTTAGTCATACAAGATGATAAGTTGTTTGTACGGTTTTTATAGCTACACTCTCTTTTATAACAGTTAATACAATCAAAAGAAGATTCTTGCAATACTGTATTTATATTTTGGTTATAAGAAAAAGCTCTAGAATCTGTTGGACCAAATATCATAATATTGGGCACATTGTAAATATTGGCTAAGTGCCCTAAACCCGTATCAACAGAAAAAACAAAATTTGCATTCTTTACTAAATCTATTGCTGCTTTTATATTATTAGTGCTAATTAATTCTAAGTTATTATTTTTAGTAATATTTTTTATTTTGTGTACATAATCGTGCTGATAATTATTATAAAAAGGTATTTTAATTTTTATATTACGTTTATATAATTCATCAGCTAATTTTACCCAATTTTCTAACGGCCATTTTTTACTTTCCCAACTAGTATCATAAATAAATAGGCAGTAATCTTGACTACTATGTCTTTTTAAAGAATTAATAGTGCTATTTTCAGAATATTTATAATTAAATATTTTAGAAAAAAAAAGCTGGTAGCTTTTATAAGCATTAGTATTTTTTGGCAAATTTATTCTTTTACTATAAAGAAAATTAACACCTTTCTCTCTAATAGAAGAAAAACCAAAACCATATGAGCGACCTTTGGCAATTAAAGACCATAAAGCACTCTTAAATAATCCTTGGCAATCTATAATATAATCGTACTTAGTTTCACGAAGTTCTTTTATAGTATTGTAAAAATTATGATAATACTTAAATAAATTTTTGCGCCATTTACGAAATTCTATAGTAAATATTTTAGATACAGCTGGATGAAGCGCTGGAATCTCTGAAAATTTTTTTTCACATAGCCAATGAATTTCACAATCAGGATGATGTTCAGCCAAATCTGATACAGCCGGCAGAGCGTGGACTATATCACCCATTGATGATGTTTTAATTATAAGAACCTTCATGGTGATTTAACTTCAACGCGGCGAATATAAAAATTAGCGCACAAACTTGATGTAACAAGACCTATCAATGAGCTAATTACAGCTAAATAAAAAAACTCTCGAACTTCAAACGTCACAAAACTATAACTAATATTGTAATAACTAAATAATAAAGATAGCGGAATATTCAGATAATAAATTACTATATGAACACTAAAACTAGCTATTATTGCAGCCAATAAACCATAAACCACTCCGCTATAAACAAATGGCATAGTGATAAATATATTCGTTGCTCCAACTAAACGCGACACTTTTATTTCTTCAATTTTAGTACTTATTTCTAATCTAATAGTATTAGCTATAATTAAAATAACCATAGATAATAATACTGTTCCCAAGATATACGTTAACTGCTTTAAAAAACTGATGAAAACTTCTATTTTTTGCAACCAAAGATTGTCATTATCAACGTTCGCAACGTGAGGAAGATGTTGAAGTTTAGTTATAATATTTTCTAAAATTTTAATATTATTTAAAATTTTATCATCAGGAATAACGATAAAAATATCTGGCAGCGGATTAAAATCTAATAATTCAATAATATCTCTTAATCCAGAGGTTTGCTTAAATTCAGATAACCCTTGATCTTTTGATACAAAACTTACAGCATTGACATAATTAATCTGCATTATTTCACGTTCAATATTCATAATATCGCTATGAGTTGCAGAATCATTAATATAAACAACTATTTTATTGGCTGACATTTGCCAATTTTTAATTCCATCAGATAAATTAGAAATAATTACAAATAAAAATCCGGTAATCGCAAGAGCTAAACTAAATACTAATAACGTCAAACTTTTTGAAAATGGACGTGCTTTAATATCTTGCCATAAGGTATGTAAAAATTGTCGTTGATAACGACCTAATTTATTAAACATTAGTTCATTTCCTCTAAGATACTACGCTCTTCTGTATTAGCATCAATCATCCGACCATTGCTTATTTTAATTATTGGATGTGAAAAATCTTTAATTAATTCTAGATTATGAGTAACTATTAAAATAGTAATACCAACCTGTGAAAAGCGCTCAAACAAATTCATTACTGTTCTTGCTAATTTGGGATCTAAATTACCGGTTGGCTCATCTGCTAATAAAATTTTAGGCTTCATAACCAATGCACGAGCAATACCAACTCTTTGCCGCTCACCAGAAGATAAAGTATCTACTTTTTTATTAATTTTGTTAATTAAACCAACAATGTCTAAGATAGTTTGAACTTTACGATAGATCTCTTTATAACCAAAACCTTGAATACGAAGCGGCAATGCAACATTTTCAAATACAGAATAATTATCAATTAGCATCGGGTCTTGAAAGATAACGCCTATTTGGCGCCTAAATAGCGCTAATTGTCGGCCTGATAATTTTGAAACATCTTGACCATCAACATAAATAGTTCCACGGGATGTTTTTTCTAGCCCAATAACAAGTCGCAACAATGTACTTTTACCAGCGCCAGAGTGGCCAGTTATAAAATACATTTGTCCTTTTTCAATTGATAGATTTATGTCGTGCAACGCACGCGTACCTTGATAGTACTTATCGACGTGATTAAATTCTAGCATATTATTCATATGCTACAATAAATATATAACAATAACAAATAGTCATGAATAAGCAAAATACTCTAATAAAAATAATATTTTTTGCTATCCTCTTAACAGCTGCAAACTTTGAAATTATTAGTTTTTTATCATGTAGCCCTGGGTATTATAAAAATCTTTTATTCTGGCAAATTAATTTTTGCTATTTTTTACTTCTATTTTCAATAACTTTATTTAGTTCAATCAATAAATATTTTTTTAGAATAATTACAATTATTATACTGCTATCATTCTTAATTAATTTGGTTGCATGGATTGGCATTAAAATTGTTTTTTCTGACGACATAACAATCTCTGCTATTTCAGTATTATCCGCTAAGAAAAATAATATTGAATCTGGCCAGTTTAATTATTTTTTAAAAGACATAATCTTAAACAAATATAAACATCTGTCTCTTACAGACACAATATCTATAATTCTTTACCTGCTATCAATTTTATTTATACAGCACTACTCTACTATTAAAAAAAGAAATGCTGTTTTATGGTCTCTTTTAGCACTAAGCATTACATTTATATTCCCAGCACAAATTATAACTATTAGAAATTTACCACCGTTTTCAATTTTAACCGGTGTTGGCGAGTATTTTACGGAAAAATATTTTTTAGATAAATCTAAAAATAATCCTTTGAGTTATCAAAACAAACCTAACTCTATAGAGAAAATTAATATAGTTTTAATACTGGGGGAGTCATTACCGTATTATAAATATAACTTATTAAATAATTTAAAAAATAAAGATAATCTTATTTTCTTCAATAATTTTTATGCTAACTATACCCTGACTCATTCAGCGGTAAAATGCATATTATATTTAGATTGCTTAACTTCAACTAAATATATAGATATTTCCTCAACTTTTAATAAAAGCAATTTTGATACTTATCATATTACCAATGATAACGCTTTAGAATATCCTGCGTATAAACATGCATTCCGATCTGCTAATAATTTTATAACAACTAATCCTTTACAAAATCCTAATAAATATTTTGATGAAAATATAGTAAATATTTTTGCGCAAAATTTAAACTCTGATACAAATAATTTTTACTTATTACATCTTAAAGGTAGCCACTTTCCGTATATAACAAAAACTCCTAGTGATTTTAAAAATAATTGTGATAAAGAAAATCTAAACTCTTATGATTGCTCGGTTAAATATGCTGATTTTTTAAATGCCAAAATATTAAATTTAGCAAAAAACACTAATTCCTTAGTAATATTTTTATCTGATCACGGTGAATCTTTAGGTGAAAATGGTTTTTATACTCATGGCTTACCAATAGAAGTAGCACCAGAAGAGCAAACACATATTCCATTATTTTTTTGGGCTTCCAAAGGTTTACTTAATAATAAAAAGTTTGAGCAACTATGGGTAAATTTAAAAAGAAATCAAGCAAGAAAAATAGATCAAACTTATATGTTTCATACTATTTTAGGTTGTTCCGGGGCGAGTTCTGATTTAATTAATAGTAATAAGAATTTATGTGCTAATACTTAACTAATCAAGATCTAATAAAGCATCAACAAAATTTTCACTATCAAACTCTTGTAAATCATCTATTTTTTCACCAACACCAACAAATCTAATTGGAATTTTAAATTTATTAGCAATTGAAAAAATAATACCGCCTTTAGCGGTTCCATCAAGCTTGGTCAGAACTATTCCACTTAAGTTCATCGCTTTATCAAATTCTTCAACTTGGCGCAAAGCATTTTGGCCAATACCAGAATCCAGTACAATTAAAACTTCGTGGGGCGCTGAGTCATCAAGTTTTTTTAATACTCGAGCTACTTTTTTAAGCTCTTCCATTAAATTTACTTTAGTATGTAATCTTCCTGCAGTATCAGCAATTAATACATCAATATTTTTAGAGCGAGCACTTGCTACAGCATCGAAAATTACAGCAGCACTATCAGATCCAGTGCCTTGCGCAATAACTGGAATATCATTGCGCTCACCCCAAATCTGTAATTGTTCAACAGCAGCAGCACGAAAAGTATCTCCTGCTGCTAACATAACTTTTTTACCTTGCTCTTGAAATTTTTTCGCTAATTTACCAATTGTAGTTGTTTTTCCAGCGCCGTTAACTCCAACTAATAAAATTACATAAGGTTTCTTGGTATCATCTATTATTAAATTTTGTGATACTGGCTCTAAAATTTCGACCAAACTTTGTTTCAGCGCCTGTTGTAAATCTTGTGTTTCTGTAATTTTTTCAACTTTTACTATTTCTTTTAAGCGCGTAATAATATTTTCTGTTGCATCAACACCGCAATCTGCTAAAAGTAGCTGTGTTTCAATTTCTTCTAATAACTCATCATCTATTGCTGTATGACGCTTAAATATATTCGATAAACCATCATTAAGCTTACGACGAGTTTTACCAAGCTGCTGCTTTAACCGTGAAAAAAAGTTTGTTTTTTCTTGTGACTGCACATTCTGTGCTGAGGTATCGCTATTTTTTTTCTTTTTAAACCAAAACATGCTAATAATATAATTTAAATATACTCATCTATTATACCTTTTTATTTAAAAATATTATGCTTAATAACTTAAGAAACCTTATTATTTATCTTTTATTCATTCCAACTATAGGATTTTCTTCTCAAAACACCTACGAAAAAATATTATCTAATGGCCTAAAAGTCATAGTGCGCGAAGATCATCGCTCACCTGTTGTTGTCTCGCAAGTGTGGTATAAAGTCGGCTCAAGCTATGAGCATAATGGAATTACTGGGCTATCACATATGCTAGAGCATATGATGTTCAAAGCCACTAAAAACTTAAAAGATCAAGAGTTTAACAAAATTATTGCTGAAAATGGCGGCGAACAAAACGCTTTTACCAATTACGATTACACTGGATATTATCAAGTATTACAAAAAGATAAATTAAATATTAGTATGCGCTTAGAAGCTGATCGCATGCATAATTTAATATTTGATAACAATGTTTTTCAAAAAGAGCGAGAGGTTGTTGCCGAAGAGCGCCGCCTACGCACTGAAGATGTCCCAACTTCTTTACTTGCTGAGCGTTTTTACGCAGCGGCTTTTATTGCCAATCCTTATCATAACCCTGTTGTTGGCTGGATGAGTGATATTAAAAATTATAATCTTGATGATCTTAAAGATTGGTATAAAACTTGGTATGCACCAAACAATGCCGTTGTAGTGGTTGTCGGTGATGTTGAGCATAATTATGTTTTTTCTATGGCAGAAAATTACTTTGGCAAGATACCGCATCAAGCAGTTAAAAAAACAAAGCCAAGAACTAATTTAAAATCTTTAGGACGACGCGATATAAAAATAGAAATACCGGCCAAAGTTCCTGTATTAGCTTTAGGATTTAATACGCCAAGTTTAATTACAGCAGAAAATTCTGATGAAAAAAATGAAGTATATGCTTTGGAAATTATTTCAGCAATTTTAAGTGATGGTGATAGTTCCCGTTTCTCCAAAAACTTAATACGAAACAAAAAAATCGCAACTTTTGCCTCTAGCTCCTTTGATGCTTTTTCCTTGCACAGTAATTTATTTACTGTATTTGCAGCACCACAACAAAAAGTTAATTTAAACAAACTAGAGCAAGAAATTATTTTAGAATTAAATAAACTAAAAACTACTGAAGTAACTAAGCAAGAGCTAGAGTTAATAAAAACCCAAATATACACTAGCAAAATATATAAACGTGATTCACTGCAATCACAAGCCTATGAAATAGGAAGTCTTGAAGCAGTAAATTTAACGTGGGATATAATAGATAAATATGATGATATGTTATTAAAAGTAACACCAAAAGATATTATGCACACTGCACAAAAATATCTTACTGATAAAAACCTAACTGCTGCACAACTAATACCACAAAAAATTAATTAAATATATGAGCATAGAAAAATACAAAAAATATCTAATTTTATTAATATCTATAATTTTTATAGTAATTTTAAGCATAATTTTGGCTAAATTCTCCAGCAATAAAGCAACAAACCAAAATTCAAAAAATAATCTTAAAATAGAATTATGGGAAAATTCTCACGGAACACAGGTTTATTACAACTATAATCCTGAGCTTCCACTTGCCGATATCGTTGTTATGTTTAATGCCGGCAGTGTTTTTGCAGCACCAGGCGTCGCTTTAACAACTGTAAGCATGTTAAATGAAGGTAGTAAAAATAAGTCAGCGCAAGACATTGCTTATGGTTTTGAATCAAATGGCGCTAAATTTTCAGCTAGTGCTGATAAAGAAAAAGCGGTGATATCGTTAAGATCAGTTACAAAAAGCCGGTATTTCAAGCCATCTATAAATTTATTCAAAGAAGTAATATCATCCCCTTCTTTTCCGCAAGATAATTTGAATTTAATAAAGTCCCAATTAATCCAATCTTTGCAGTTTAAAGAGCAATCACCGGCTAGTATTTTAGGAAAAGAATTGTCTAAAAATTTATATAAAAATAGTCCTTATGCCGAGCTGCCAATCGGTAATATCGACGCGATAAAAAAGATAACTTCAGATAATTTAAAAAATTATTACCACAAATATTTTACGCAAAAGAACGCGAAAATAATTATTAACGGCGATATTAATAAGAAATATGCTGAGCAAATAGCACAGGAATTATTAAATAACTTACCTCTTGGTGATAAAAAATATGAGTTGCCGGATTATAACTTTACACAAGAAAAGCAAAATATAGCCATCAATTTCCCATCAACTCAAACACATATTGCAATTGCATCACCAGGTGTAACAATAAAAGATAATCGTTATTTTTCTTTAATATTAGGCAATACTATCTTGGGCGATATGCCATTAACCTCTAAATTATTTAAAGAAATTCGCACTGAAATGGGGCTTGCTTATTCAATTGGCAGTAGCTTTTCTGCTCATGAAAAATTTGGGTCGTTCTTAATAAAAATGCAAACCAGAAACAGCGAAGCAAAAAAAGCATTAACTGAATCAACAAAAATATTAAAAAACTTCATTAAAAATGGTCCGTCTGATGAAGAGCTAATAAGCGCAAAGAAATATTTATTAGGATCATTTCCGCTTAGTTTTGCATCAAGTAATCAAAAAACAGCATTAATATCAGCAATTGCATTTTACGATTTACCATTAAATTATTTAGAAAAATATCCTGAAAAAATAAATGCTGTAACTAAAGAGCAAATCATTTTAAGCTTCCGACAAATTATTAACCCTGAAAAAATTATTACGGTTCAAGTTGGCAAACAATAATACTTTACGCATAATTAGCGGCAAACTCAGAGGCCGCAAAATTTATTTTGATGATTCCGAAGGCTTGCGCCCAACTCCTGAGCGCGTGCGCGAAACATTGTTTAACTGGTTACAAGATATGGTTGCTGAATCAACTTGTCTTGATTTATTTGCCGGCAGTGGTGCGCTTGGAATTGAGGCACTATCTCGTGGCGCAAAAAAAGTTTTTTTTGTCGATAACAATGAAAAAGTAACTGATTTACTTGGTGATAATATTGAAGATTTGCAGCTTGAGCATGAAGCACAAATTTTTGTATCAACAGCTGAAATTTTTTTAGAAAATACTCAAGATAAATTTGATATTATTTTTTTAGATCCGCCCTTTCATAAAGACTTATTAGCAAATATTTTAAATATTATTAAAAATAAAAACTTAGCTCGATATATTTATTTAGAGCACGAGAAACAATTAAATTTAGATATTCCTGCAGAATTTGAAATTTTAAAAGATAAGAAGGCTGGGAAGGTTTGTTATAAGTTATTAAGCTTATAAATCCCCCGCGCCTTTGCCGCTGCACCCTTGAAGAAAACCCCTCTGTCGGCTTCGCCGACTTCTCCCCTTTACAAAAGGGGAGATTATAGCCCCCTTATTAAAGGGGGCAGACGCACGAAGTGCGGCTGGGGGGTTTTATTAAAAAAATCATTGCGGACATTTGAGCCTATTAATCACCTTAACGGATCTAATTTTCCCAAAAATTTTCTGCTATAGTTTCAATTCAATACTTTTATACAAAGGCAGTACTTATGACACGGAGCAGTATTAGTTGTCTAATTTTATTTATTTCTATCAATTCTTTCGCTAAAAATTTCCCACCTGAAGTAATTATGGATGAGGAAACTAAAGAAACTATTAAAACAATCGAGCAAATTAAAATTCCCCCTGAAGGTTATCGTGATTTTTATTTTGACGAAACTTTTGCCAATATAGCAAATAGTCAAGCTGAATTCCCAAATTTTGATTTAAAAAAAGCTCAAAAACTCTCACCGTATTTGCATGGAATTGGAATATCTGTAAAACAAATTAAACCAGAAACTAAATATTTTTTTCCAGAATATCAATGTCGCTTACATTTATTTGTTGAGCACCGTGATGATTACTGGCTGCCGCCTGGAAGACATGGTTCATGGTTTCATTATTATGATATGAGTAATGAAGCATCATATATTATTAATGACGAAACCATTTTAGTTCCATTTTATGAGCGCCCTGATTTTAGTATGCGTAGTTTTTATGGCGATACAAATACCGATGATCAAAACGAACCTCGTTTACAAGGTAGCTTATTGCTCGATAAATATATAAAAAATGCTTATGAAAATTTGGATTATCTTTCTTATCAACCATCATGCTATACGCTCATAGATTCATTAAATAAATTATCAATTTGGCTAGAAAAAAGATCTGGTCCTGATTTTCAATTTGAGCGAAAATTTCATGAAAAAAAGGATTTTTATATTTTCAAATTTCCTAAAGAGATGGTTAAAAACGCTTGTCCATATGTTCGTAAAGGGGCGATGTTTTCTCACTGGAATAGCTCAGATTTATATTATTTTGATTTTGATCAGTCGCCGCGAGAGTTTATAGCAAGATTAAATGAATATGTTTGTGATTTTAAATAAAGGAGTAATATTATGCACGAAATAAAATTAGAAGATTATGTTCGCATGGCAAGTGACGTTTACTTTCCCGAAGTTGATTTTTTCTATCCAGAAATTAGGAAAGTAGATGCAAAAAACATACCAAATAATTTTGGATTTTATCCCGATAGTATTTTGCAAAAAGGACATGGTTGGAAAAGATTAGCTGCATCGAAGCCAGATGATACAGGATTTTTTGCAGCTTTATATGTAGAAGAAAAAAATGCTTATGGCAAAAATCCAGGACCTGGTGTTATTGTTTTTCGTGGTAGTGATGATGTTTATGATTTTATTCATCATGACTTAAAAATCGCTAAAAATGAATGGCCAAGAGTTTATCAAAAGGCTGAAGATTTTTATAAAGACATTAGAGATCAATATAAAGATTTATCATTTTCTTTTGCTGGTCATTCTCTTGGCGGTGGGTTAGCGCAGTTAGTTTCTATTTATGCCAATCAAAAAGATTATATGCACAAAGACAAATGCCTGGCAATTTGCTTTAACGCTCCACAAATGGGGTTTTTAATAAAATATAATAAACAAGGTACTTTAAAATTTGAATCACCAATTGACTGGGCGGTGAAAAATTTTCGTGAAAAAATACAAAACCAGATTTGGTCAAAGAAAGCGTGTGATGTTGTCGATAAAGCCAGTTTTTATTTAGAGTTTGTAACAAAAAATAAAGTTTTACAATTAATGGAGCGTGCAGCGCCATACGCCTGCTCGTTGGCACGTGGGATTTTTCATTTAGCACCAGATTTTAAGAATTTAGGGGATGAATTAAAACCGAGCGTTGCTGAAGTTTATAGTGATCTTGCAGGTCTGAAAAATTTAAAAGAGTGTGTAAATTATGGTCAGCCAGCCTTTAATGCAATGTATCATTTGGTAA
>CAYGUI010000035.1:0-12863 GCA_964353115.1 uncultured Gammaproteobacteria bacterium | reverse complement strand
TCCACAAAGTTATCCACAATAGAATACCGATAAGAATTTTTTATAATTGTAAAGATAGATTATAAAAATAAAATAAAAATTTATCTTGCTTTTTTATAACTAATTGTTTTAATTATAAATTAAGATTGTCAACCTCAAATAACAATTAGTTATAAAGATTTAAATAATTTTTATAAAAAGTTATTCACATTTTTATCCACAAAGTTATCCACATTTTTTTCCACAATCCTTGTGGAATAAAGTTCCCGCCGACATTTTTAACTATAGCTATATTCTAACGAATTGCAAATTTTCTGATACACTTTTTATATATTTTTAATAATTTTTTGATTTATTTTTTTTATGATTACAACTATCAACCCAACTAATGGCAAAGAAATAAAGTCTTACGACTTTTTTAATATTAATCAAGTTAAACACATAACAGAGGAACAAGCAAAATTTTTTCCCACCTGGCGTGATACCAGTTTTAAACAACGCAGTGAACCAATGATTAATTTGGCTAATTTACTTATTAAAAATAAATTAGAATATGCCAAGTTGATGACTTTAGAAATGGGTAAGCCCTTAACACAAGCTATTGCTGAAATAGAAAAGTGCGCAACTCTTGCTAATTTTTATGCCGAAAATGCTGAAAATTTTTTACAGGATAAAATAGTAAAAACAGATAATACCAAAAGCTATATCAGCTATCGCCCACAAGGAATTATCTTTGCAATTATGCCGTGGAACTTCCCTTTTTGGCAGGTGATGCGCTTTGCAGCACCAAATCTAATGGGCGGAAACTTAGGATTATTAAAACATGCTCCAAACTGTTTTGGCGTTGCTTGTAAAATTGAAGAATTATTTTTAGAAGCTGGATTTCCCGAGTTTTGTTTTAAAAATTTAATTATAGATACAGACTTAGTGCCAGAAATTATTGCTGATCACAATATTAAAGGCGTTACCATCACTGGCAGTGAGCGTGCAGGCAGAAGCGTTGCTAAACATGCCGGTGAAAACTTAAAGAAAATTGTTCTAGAACTTGGAGGATCTGATCCTTATATTATTTTAAAAGATGCCGATTTAGAGTTAGCAGCGGAAATTTGTGTTAATTCTCGTATGGCAAATTGTGGCCAAGTCTGCATTGCCGCTAAAAGATTGATAGTTGTCGATGCTGTACGTGATAAGTTTGTAGAATTAGTTAAAGATAAAATGGAAAAATTTATACCAAATGATCCGTTATTAGAAAATACCAATTTAGGACCAATGGCGCGTGAAGATTTACGTGAAACTTTAGATGATCAAGTAAAGCGTGCGATTAAAGAAGGCGTAAATTGTATTATGGGTGGCAATAAAATTGCAGGACCAGGGTTTTATTATGAGCCCACAATATTTCTTGATGTTAAACCCGACGATTTACCATATAAAGAAGAATTTTTTGGTCCGGTATTATCAATTAGTTATGCCAAAGATGAAGATGAAGCAATAAAACTCGCCAATCATACTCAATATGGCTTAGGTGCTGCGGTATTTACCCAAGATTTATCACGTGGAGAAAATATTGCACGCAATAAATTAGATGCCGGAGCTTGTTTTGTTAATTCTCAGGTCTCATCAAATATTGCCCTTCCCTTTGGTGGCACTAAGCAATCTGGCTTTGGACGTGAGCTTGGAGAAATTGGTATTCATGAATTTATGAACATGAAAACTGTGGTGGTTAAGTAAATATGCTAGTATTAAACTATGCATGAAAAAGAATTTCGAATAAATTTCTTCTCAAGCTTAGCTTCTGGTATTGCTAATACATCTATTTTTAATCCAATTGATCGCATGATGTATTTAGCTATAAAACATCAAAACTCTTTTACTGATCAATTCAGAATAAGCATAGAAGAGCTCCGAAATGTTAGGATTCACAATTTAGGATCTTCTAATTTTTTCCGATCATCATCTTTATATTCTGGTCTCTTTTCAATTTGGGCAAAAACTTTTTCTAACTCCACATTTTTTTTATGCCAAGGGATATCAAGTGATTATTTAGATCCATATTTACTTCGCAAAGAATACCACAACAGTACCGTGGAAATATTTTCTGGCTTAACCGCCGGAGCAATCAACGCCGCTATTTTTGCCACTCCATTAAACACCGCACGCTATTCATTATGGAATGCAACAAATAATCAGATTCTTTTATCATTAATGGCAATAAATAATGTCGGTGGAATTACTAGATTTTACACTGGCTTACAAGCAACTATATTTCGTGATGCCATTTTTGGCGGAGTATACAAATTATTAAGAAAAGAGATACAAGCTTCTCTTGATAAAATAAACCCAGAATTTAAAAAAATTAACGATGCTACTGCAATTTGTGCAGCAAGCTCTGCAGCTGTTATCTTGTCATCACCATTTAATTACATAAAGAATAGACAGGTTGCTCATATACTTGAGAAAGATCCCAGATCTACCACATATTATTTACAAGAATTAAAAACTCAAGTATCAGCTTCAAACTCGACTTGGCAAAAGATAAAAACTTTGCAGCAATTACTATTATTAAATGCCGGAATAATAAGAATGTCGTTGGGCTTTATTATTGGACAAATGATTTTTGATTATACAAAAGAATATTTAGAGCAAAAAGAAGAGCCGTCTTTTGCAAAATTTATGCCCGCTAGTAAAAAAAATGAAAATAATTTGCAAAGTTTTTTAACGAGCTTCGAGAAGCTTGCTCGTCCGCTTTAAATTATTTTATCTTTGATGCTGAAAAAATAACTTTTTATCACCGTAATCAGAAGCTAACAACGAACTAGATAATACTATCGTCCCAACATGATATTCCTTATCATCATAAAGACCATAAACTTCATACAATGGTCCAACTGGAATGGAAAGAAAAGATTTTCTAAAATCTATCCTGCTATTTCGACTAATAATTGAGCTTATCTTTTTTACAGGTTTAAATGTCAGCATCTTTGGACCTAACGGCTTTAAAACTTTACTACCATTACGATTCCACATTGCTAAATGATTTACTGGTAAATCATTAGCAGGATTATGAGTGCGCTCAAAAATAAATTCCATTATTTTTAGCTTAAATGATTTTGCATTATCAATTTTAGTTGTAAAACTATTTGCAAAAAAATTCCAATTACTGCCCTGACCTTCTAAAGAATACATCGCGACAATATTTAAAGATGACCTTTTATCTATTAAAAATTTCAATGCTACTGCTGGAATATAACTTTTATCAGTAGGACTAACCGCCAAAGATAATCTTAATATGCCATCGGCACCTGTTTTAAACATTCCTGTAAAAGGATTATTATTTAAAGATGGTATAAATTGAAATTTGGCCACAGAGCCTTGAGCATGGATGATTTTATCCCTTCCAATGGGCATTTCGTCGCTTGTATGATCAAAAGTTTTACCCAAAGAAAAAATTACTTTAAGCTTTTTAATTACACCTCCCCAGCTACTTGAGGTTGAAGTTGGAATGCCTTCTTTTTGATTACTATCACTTATATTTTTCCACAACAAACTTTGCTTTTTTTGCGCGGAATAACTTTGATAATTATCTGGTAACTTAGCAAATGCACCATTATTTATTAAATAAATAATAAACATGCATATATATAATTTTAGTTTTTTCATAAGTAATATTTGGGTACTATTTTTTAACTCCTGGCGATGACGCAGTACCCGCTAAGATGCCACCATCAATAGTTATTTCAGCGCCTGTTAAATAAGATGAATCTTTACACGCTAAAAATAATACGACCGATGCTACTTCTTCTGGTTTTCCAAGCCTTCCCATTGGAATTGTTGATGCTAATTTTTCAATGCCAGCATCACGATCATCACCTAACATCGGAGCCCACAGTGGAGTTAAAATTGCAGCTGGCTCAACAGCATTACAACGAATTTTGTAACCTTGTGAAGCACAATATAATCCAACACTTTTAGTATGATTACGAATTGCGGCTTTACTTGCGGCGTATGCAACTGCTGTTGGCACACCAACCAATCCAGAGCGCGAAGACATGTTAATAATAGCGGCATCATCAGATTTTTTCATAAGGCCAATACCGTATTTACAGCCTAAAAATACGCTATCAGAATTTACTCGATTAATACAACGCCAGTGCTCAAGAGTACAGTTTTCAGGATCTTGCGGCTGCATATTATCATGTGAAAAACCGATTATACCGGCGTTATTAAATAACACATCTAACTTGCCATGCTTTTTATCTATTTCTGCTATTACTTTTTGCCAATCAGCTTCTTCTGCAGCGTCTAGGTGTAAATAATTAGCATTAACACCCAATTCTTTTGCTAATTCTTCACCATCAGAATCATTAATATCAGTAACATAAACTACAGCGCCTTCATTAATAAATAATTCTGCTGTTGCACGCCCAATACCACTTGCAGCACCAGTAATTAGTGCAATTTTATTTTTTAATCTCATAAAAATCCTAATGCGTTTTTAATAGTTTTTGAAGTTTTAATATTTAAATCTTGATATTTACCACCTGGCAAATTTACTTCTGGCAAAACTGCGCTTTTAAAACCATGTTTTGCCGCCTCTTTAAGTCTAGCACCAGCGTTTAATGCCGGACGCAATTCCCCAGCCAAACCTATTTCACCAAAAATAATTCTATCTGGACTAATCGGTTTATTTTTTAAACTTGAAACTATGGCACAGGCAACCGCCAAATCTACAGCTGTTTCTGAAATTTTAACGCCACCAACCACGTTAACAAAAATATCTTGATCATGCGTAAAAATCCCAACATGCTTACTCAAAACTGCAAGCACCATTATTAATCTATTATAGTCAATTCCAACCGCCATACGCCGCGGATTATCAGCATAACTTTTATCAACAAGTGCTTGAACTTCAACCAACATTGGCCGCGTACCTTCCCAAGTTACAGTTACAGCACTTCCAGGATCATTACTATTCTTATTCGCAATAAAAACCGCTGATGGATTTTCAACTTGTGAAAGACCACGCTCCGTCATTGCAAAAATACCAAGCTCATTAACTGCACCAAAACGATTTTTACAAGCACGCAGCGCACGAAAACGACTGTTAGGATCACCTTCAAAATACAACACCGTATCGACCATATGCTCTAAAACACGAGGACCCGCAATAGTCCCATCTTTTGTCACATGACCAACGATAAAAATAGAAGTTCCAGTTTGTTTTGCATATTGCACTAATTGTGCGGCACTCTCGCGCACTTGGCTCACGGCTCCTGGCGCTGAATTAGATTCGTATGAGCATAAAGTTTGAATTGAATCGACAACTAAAACTTGCGGTTTTAAACTTTGCGCAGCTGCTATTATTTTTTCAGTTTGAATTTCGGATAATAACTTTATATTCGGATTTTCAAAACCAAGTCTTTTCGCGCGCATCGCAACTTGCTGCAAAGATTCTTCACCAGTGACGTATAAAACATTATATTTTTCGCCTAAATTAACCATGGCTTGCAATAATAACGTCGATTTACCAATTCCCGGATCACCACCAACCAAACTCACTGAGCCAATAACTAAACCACCGCCCAAAGCACGATCAAGCTCTGCTAAACCAGTGCTAATACGTGTTTCGTTAATAATTTTAATATCAGCAAAGTTTTTGATTTGGCCGCTAACGTCTCCTGAATAATTGCTAAATTGACGCGCAGATTTACTTGGTGCTTGAATTACAACTTCTGATAAAGTATTCCACTTTCCGCAATCACCGCACTGCCCTGCCCACTTGGGAGTTTCCATGCCGCATTCGTTACATTGATAGGCTTTTTTTGCTTTGACCATAAAGATTTATTGAATTTTTTTAAATCTTTCGACTAAATCTTTATAAGTATCTTCAAGAACCTGAATATACTCTTCTTTTATTCTTACAAAAATTTCTTCTGCAAGCTCTTGCTTATATACATGAGAAGTTTTATTTCTGTCTTCCAGCATTAATAACCAAGCTTTTTCATTACTGATTATATGATATTGATATGATTTACTTAAAGACTCTCGCGGACTTTTTGTAATAACACCTTCATAAGCTACAAAATTTCTCAAAACCTTCCAATACAATTCTAAAGTAAATTCAAATCGTTGAATAACCGCATCTCTAATAATCTCTTGATCTATTTCTGGATGAGATAATGCTTCTCGCAATCTAGAAATAGCATCCCCCAAACCCTTAAAATAATCGTCCCAATCTTTCTTATCCATTTCTTTTATACAATATTTTTTTATGTTTAATAATATTTTCCTTAAATCTATCCCCTTCTCGCAATTCATCGAAACGTATACAATCTATGTGCAATAAAGTGTCAGGCTCACTTATTATATCTAAAACCTTACTCCAATCACTTCTTGAAGCTCGAGGACATATTATAGCTAAATCTATATCTGAACGATCTCTATGATTTTCACGCGCACGAGAGCCAAATAACCAAATCTCGTCAATAAAATCTAGTTGTTTTAACTTGTCTAAAAACTTATATTGATTTAACATAATAGGATTTTAAATAAAATATTGTAACATATATGTCTTCCAACAAAACCGCAATAACTCCAACTAGAAGTGAAAACTACCCAGAGTGGTATCAACAAGTAATCAACGCTGCTGATTTGGCAGAAAATTCGCCAGTGCGCGGTTGCATGATTATCAAACCTTGGGGTTATGCAATTTGGGAAAACATTCAACGTATTTTGGATGATAAATTTAAAGAAACTGACCATGTTAATGCCTATTTTCCACTCCTGATCCCACTTAGTTTATTAGAAAAAGAAGCTGGTCATGTTGAAGGTTTTGCAAAAGAATGTGCCGTAGTTACACACTCACGCCTTGAAGAAAAAGATGGGAAATTAATTCCGGCATCACCACTTGAAGAGCCACTAATCATTCGCCCAACCAGTGAAACTATTATTGGCGAGAGCATGGCAAAATGGATTAATTCTTATCGCGATTTACCACTAAAACTTAATCAATGGGCCAATGTTATGCGCTGGGAAATGCGCACACGCTTATTTTTACGCACCTCAGAGTTTTTATGGCAAGAAGGTCATACTGCTCATGCAACTAAAGAAGAAGCCGTTCAAGAAACTTTAGACATGCTGAATATTTATGCCGAATTTGCGCGCGATATTTTAGCAATGCCAGTTTTAATCGGTGAAAAAACTGAAGATGAACGTTTTCCTGGTGCGATTAATACTTACAGCATTGAAGGTTTAATGCAAGATAATAAAGCGCTGCAAGCCGGAACCTCACACTTTTTAGGGCAAAATTTTTCTACCGCAGCGAATATAAAATATTTAGATAAAGACGGGCAACAAAAACTAGTGTGGACAACTTCTTGGGGAGTTTCAACACGCTTAATCGGCGGTTTAATTATGACGCATAGCGATGATAATGGCTTAGTTTTACCACCAAAAATCGCACCAACACAAATCATTATTTTGCCAATATATAGAAAAGAAGAAGACAAAGCTAAAGTTATAGAATATGCAGAAAAACTAAAAGCTGAAATTTCACAAAAACATTTTAATAATAAAAAAATTATTATTAAAATCGACAATCGTGATTTAAACTCTGGCGAAAAGTCTTGGGATGCTATTAAAAAAGGTATTCCTGTTCGCGTTGAAATTGGACCGCGAGATTTAGAAAATAATAGCGTTTTTGTTGGTACCAGGGACTGCGAGCCGCGCGATAAAAAGTCTATAGGATTTGATGAATTTGTAGAAAATATTGAAAATGTTTTAGAAAATATCCAAAATAATATTTATCAAAAAGCCCTACAGCATCGCGAGAAAAATACTATTTTTTGCCAGTCTCTTGACGAATTTAAACAATTATTTAGTACTGATAAAAATCCAGGGTTTGTGAAAGCTTATACTAAATGCATTCCTGAAGTTACTAAGCTTTTAAAAGAACTTAAAGCCACCGCGCGTTGTATTGAACTTGAATCGCGCGATGACTTAGGGACTTGTATTTTTACTGGGGAGAAGTCGCAGCCCTGCGTGACGTTTGCACGGGCATACTAGCAACAGCAGGTCTTTTTTCATCAGGATAATATCCATCTGGACCAGGAAAATAACTACATTGTTGATCACTAAAACTTAAAGAAGTTCCTGCTGGACGAGAAAGAGATCTGTGGCTTGGACCAACACTTGCTGAAGTTACTGGAGGTAATTGTATAAACTTTATTACTTCAGATTGTTTTGGTAAAGGTCTAACATCGCTTGATGACTCACTTTCAGCACTTGGAGCAGGAGTTTCCGCTGCAGTTACCGCAGGCACTTCTCTGCCTTCTGCGCTTGATGGCTCTACTTCTTCTATTCTTACAGTTGTTGGCATTTTATTTCTATTACTTTTTATGCTTTCAATCAAAGCAATTATACCAACACCAATTCCAAAAGCAATTAAGGCTCCAGCTGGCACAGCAGCTGCTACACCAAGCGTTGCTACTAAAGCAGCGCCCGAACCTATAGTTGCTAAGGCTAATCCACCAAATGCTAAAACAGCCATTAATTTAGGGTGTTTTTTGTGGAATGGGGTTTTAGGTTCTTGTTGTGTAACTATAGGAACGCTAACTGCAGTATGGCTTGTTACCGCTGTATCAGGATATCTTCTACCTCGGCTTTCTACTTCTTTCATTTTTGCTAAAACTAATTCATTACACTTAGATGCTGTTTGTAAATCAAATGTTTCTTCTATCGATTCTATTTCACCATTTGGACCATAAACAACGGTGTTATTTAATAATTGTTTGTCGGTTCCATCAACATATTGCCCATGAGTAATTTTTTTAATTGCTATTTTTTCACCACTTAAATCAACATCTATGTTTGTTGAAACTTTAATTATTCTTTCATCATCAGGAAAAACTTTATCCTCATCTGGAATTCCCTCAATAACAAAGGATTTGTTCATATTATTTTGAAAATTATGCTGAGCAGTTACTTCTGATAAATTTCTATTGTTTATTTCAATAACATAATGATTATTTTTATTTTCTGACATAAAATTAATAAGGTCAGAGCTAAAACCACCTTTAAAATGAAAAATATCTGAAATACTCCAAACATGCTGATTAACACCAAAAGAAAAAATCTTGACAACTTGCTCTACGTTAAAATAATCATCAATACCAATTTCCGTATTTATATAATTTTTCCATATTTCTAGAAAAGAAATTACATTTTCTTTATCTACTTTCTTAGAAACACCTTCTGGCAAATTAGTAATCGGCAAAATAATAGTTCTTGTATCACTAATTTTTATTTTTAAAGTAAAAAATGCATCATCACCATTTTTATCTTTTTTTTCTATACCAGAATCTGGAAGAGGACGATGAGGCTCACCTTCCAAGAAGCTACCTAATCTTCCTTTAGATTTAGCTTTTTCATCATCAGACTTAGAATGATCAAATATATCATTAAAATAACCTATTACTTGCTGATATTTCTCAGTAGGATGAACTAATAATTCTTGAGCGTAATAAAAATCATATAATTCACGAGAAGTATAATCATTTTCATCACTTTTAGAAACAGGGAATAATTTACATCCACCATAAGTTGTAATAGGATGAAATATTCCATCAGCATTTTTCTGATATTTTATTTGTAATTCTGTACAATATTTTTCATCACCTTTTTCTAAAAAACCTTCTTTAAAATAACGGGCTATAAAAGTATCTTTATCAATAATTTTAATTTTATAACTTGTTGAAAAAGGATTGACTATTTTAAAATATTCTTCTGCTGTTATTTCTCCATTTTCAAATTGCACTTCCGCAAAATGCTCAGAAAACACGTCTGGCATTTTACGCGAATGAAGATTTTTCGCTTCCTCTATAGATGAAAATTCTTTTACAAAATCAGTGGTAACAGCAGAAAAAATTGCTTTAGAAAGCGCATCCTTTTCTCTTTCATCTAATATAATTATTCTTGGATCGTCATCTTTTAAACCTTTGTTTAATTTGGGAAAAACATTACCTATTGCAGCAATAATACCTTCATATCTGGTATTTGCTTTAGTAGTTTGTAGCGGTATAGAGAACGATAAATTATCTCTATCTTTAAGAAATATTTGAATATCAGCAACAATATCACTAAATAGATCAATTTTGCTTCGAGGAATATCACCTGTTAAAACAAGCTCTTGTCTATCTTTTAATTCTATAGGTCTTAAATAAGATGTTTGCATACTTCTTCTCAATATATAAATATTAATAACTTATTGAATGATAACAAACTAAGATTAATGTTTGATTAATAGCCCACTCCGGCTTCGCACTGCGCGTGCTACGCCGGAGTGTGAAGCTGGATTACCCCACCGCAGTCTGAGTAATCATAGAGTTAACGTGAGATTTACTTAAGCGTTCGCGCTCTTTGATAGCTAATTGGTATGAATTAACTGGGCGTGATTTTACCCGATACCATTTTTGCCCATCAGCTAAAACCACTGTTTCTATTAATAATTCTTGGCCTTGAAGAGCCAGGCGAGCTTTTAACTCATCAGCTTCTTGGTATTTTTTAAATGATCCTAATTGTAATGTATATTGCTTATGATTTTTATTAACCTCTTGTTTTACCAGTGTTTTAGCTGGTATTTTTGCCTTATGATTTGTTTTATGGTGAGGAGTAGAATGGGATTGAGCAGAGACTGGCTGCGGAATTGGATCAGCTTTAGCAATATTATGATGCTCTTGCTCCACTACATGTCCCTCTTCCTCTAACATCCGCACTTCACCCTTCTCAAGAGTTTTATAAAATTCATATTGCGGACCAGGGTCTTTTTTTGCTTCCTCTATACGATTAGCAGCAAAAACTTGCTGCGGCTTTTTATGCTTAAAAGACTGTAACCACAAAATTCCACCAAGCCCCAGCAGACCAAATGATATAGTAATAATCCAAATATTACGTTTTGAAGATAGAAAACTTGCACCACGTGATTTACTAGTTGCTCTTGAGGCGGCCTTACTCGCAAAATCTTTTGTATTCATAAAATTCCTTTTTTATACATTTGTTACATTTTGCGTGGTGCATTAACTCCCAATAATTTTAAACCAGATCTAATAACTTCTCTTACTGCAGCACAAAGGTTTAAACGCGCATTACGCAAATCGCTATTCTCGTCTAAGAATATACAATTATTATAATAGCTATGAAATAATGTTGCCAACTCGAGTAAATATTGCGCCAATCTATGTGGCTCATAATAATCTGCAGCTTGCGCAACAACTTGGCGGTATTGCAGTAAAAACCTAACAATATCTTGCTCATGATCAAGCTTTAATAAATTTAATTTTTGAGCACCAATTTTTTGATCCCAAAACATATTTTTTTCATCAGCCTGATTAAATACGCTGCAAATTCTGGCGTGCGCATATTGAATATAATAAACTGGATTTTCATTACTTTTTGATTTGGCTAAATCAATATCAAAATCCACTGGCTGATCAACTTTACGCATAATATAAAAAAAGCGCGCTGCATCATTACCAACTTCTTCACGTAACTCACGTAAAGTTACAAATGATCCGCTACGCGTCGACATCTGCACTTTTGTATCACCACGAAATAAAGATACAAACTGAACTAGCTTGGCATGAAAAGTATGAGATTTATCAGTTAAAGCATCAAGACAAGCTTGTATACGTGGTACATAACCATGATGATCAGCACCAAAAATATCTGCGATATTACTAAAGCCACGCTCGAGTTTATTTAAGTGATAAGCGATGTCAGGAGAAAAATAAGTATAATCACCATTAGAGCGAATGACTACACGATCTTTTTCATCACCAAACGCTGTTGTTTTAAACCATGTAGCGCCATCTTTTTGATACAAATGACCACGTTTTTGTAATACATCTAATGCTTGTTTTACAGCATTGCTATCAAACATAGTTTTTTCTGAAAACCAGTTATCATAGTCAACACCAAACTCAGATAAATCTTGTTTAATATCACCCAAGATATCATCAAGACCTAATTTATGAACAATATTATATTTATCACCTAATAGCTTTTTAGCTTGTAGTATTAAATGATCGACAACTTCATCGCTATCATGATTAAAGTTATTAACTTCTGCAAAAACCTGCTCAATATCTACTACCAATTTTTCATGATTTTGCTTGCGAAGCTCATGGGCAATATTAATAACGTATTCACCTTGATAACATTTTTGCGGCAAAACCGGCAGTTTTTCAAATAATTCTAAATATCTTAACCAAATGCTCAAAGTTAAAATATTCATCTGTCGTCCGCCATCATTGACGTAATATTCACGATAAACATCAAAACCAACTTTATCTAAAATATTAGCGACACTAGCACCAAATGCTGCATGACGACCATGACCAACATGTAATGGACCGGTTGGATTGGCAGAAACAAATTCAATAATTAATTTTTGTTTTTTGCCAATATTCTGTGCTGCATAAGCATCTTTTAATTCTAAAATCTCAGAAATCACGGAATATTTAGTATCAGAATTTAGAAAAAAGTTAATAAATCCTGGGCCTGCAATTTCAATTTTTTCAATTAAATCTTCTTTTTCTATTAACGATACTAATTTTTCAGAAATCTCACGCGGATTTTTCTTGTAGGGCTTTGCTAGCATTAAAGCTATGTTACAAGCAAAATCACCATGAGATTTATCTTTGGTATTTTCAAGAATAATATTAGGATCTTGAGCTTGATCTAATTCCCATTCCTGCACTAATTTTGCGTGAGCAGCCGCTATTATTTTTTTAATTTGGTCTTTCATAACCCAGTATTATGACATAACTAATTTAAGCCGTCATTACCGCACAGGCGGGATCTAGTACCTCGTCATTCCCGCGCAGGCGGGA
>CAYGUI010000034.1:2505-13050 GCA_964353115.1 uncultured Gammaproteobacteria bacterium | reverse complement strand
ATCATACCCATACAATCTTCCTGATAATCCTAATGAAGAAAAATTAAGCATAAATTTTGATCTAATACTAGAAATTTATAATGACTTAATTTATAAAGTTAAAGCTGAAATTAAACCTTTACTAGAACCACTAAAATCTAATACTAGAACTTTTTTTGCATCGAGTGCGATAATTCCTGGATTTGCCAGACCAAATTTATCGCCAATAAATCTTTGTATTGAAAATATCACATCATATTCTCTATCAGAGATTGAGCATTTTTATAATTCATCAGGCTCATCATTCCCATTTACCACAAAAAAATCACCTGAAATACCTGGAAAAATAGCAGTAATACATAAAATACTACAAACTAATCCTCGAGAGTTAACAGAAGATGCCAGCATAGATTTATCTAAAATACAAATATTAATACAAGCAGAAGATGAAACCAAAAAATATCTTGCAAGGCATAATATAACTACAATAAGTATCTACGAAAGACTAGCTTTAATTTGGGAAAATTATATTTGTTTATATTTAATAGCTCACCATGACAAATTATCAGAAATAACTCCTAAATTCACAAAAATTAGACAAATTAGATTGGCAAATGGCATTTTAGAAGAGAATTGTTGGAGCGACCTCTTTAAGAAAAAAATCAGCGAAATTATTAAAATAATTTTAGAAAAACAAGATATTATTGCTAGCCAGTCGCTATCTGAAGATAATTCAGTTATTAAAGCATGTGAAACCATTTTAAAACTACCCTCAGGAATTTTCACCAAGGAAGACAGGGATTTAGCAGAGAATTTTAAAAAAACATATGAAGTTTTTCAAAGAATAAAACGAAACATCATGTTTTTATCTTCAAAATATAGTCATGAAGATTTATTATTTATAAAAATAATATTTGAAAAATCTGATTTTTATCATGAAATAATAAAGGATTTTATTTTAAGGCAATTAGCTAATATTCTAATAAATATTAACACTGACATATCTGGCATCTATTTAAAAAATCCTGGATATATTGAAAAATTAAAGTTAATGCAAATTATTGCTGAATATTCAGGTGATGATAGTTTAAATAATAGGTATAAAGAAATATTAGAAAAAATTTCTGAAAGTTGTACATCACTAAATCCAGCTTAAACCTTACATGAAGACGATATTACTGGCATCGAAACGATCTTATGATATTCTGCTTTAAATTGCTCTATTATCTCTTCGAATCGTATTTCAAGACTACTTTTTTTCCCAATAGCCGCTTTACAAACACCAACATAACCATCTAAATGCTTTAATGATACTTCTTTTTTAATTTCACTTATAAAAGTAAAAAGATTTGTAATTTTCTCTCTTGGCTTCAAAGACAAGTTACTTTGAAGAAATTTTATACGATCTTTTACACTACTTGCATCTTTTATCCTATCTTTATTAACGCTGTCATTGATATATTTATCCATTGAACTTTCTGTATACGTACATATTTCCAAAAATAAACCATTGTATCTTTCATATTCCTGGTTTAATTTTTCATATTTAGAAATATCAATTTCTATAGAAGATATTAGTCTATTTAAATTATCTAATGACTCTTCTAACCCTTTATACTTAGGAGAATCTAAATAGTCTGTATGTTTAAATAACTTAGAGCAATGAGATTGCTCTATTTTAGCGTTAGATAATAATTTATTTAAATTATTTATTTTTTTAGAAAAATCAGATTGCTGGCAACAAATAGCATTTGCTTGATTATTTAAACTAATATATTCAGAAAAAAAGTCTCTACTTCTTAATCTTTGTAATTCTATTTCTAATTCTTCAACAAGATAAGTGTATGCTTCTTCAATTTTTTCTTTTACTATCTCGGGAATGACAAATTTTCTCTCTATAGATTTTAAATTTATATATCTATGTTTTAGACTTTCCATTGATATATTTTCAAATTCTGCTTCTTGTATATCTAATAAAGTTAAATATAAATTAAATTTAGTTATACCTTCTTTACTATATATTTCTAAAGCATTAAACTTTCTTTTTATACTAATCGCTTCTGACAAATCAGAGTTAATATCAAAATCTTTTGATATTATAAGTTTTCTAGGCTGAGATTTTTTTACTCTTAATTCCTCTTTTAATAAAGAAAAACAAGTAGAATTTTCCTTAAAAGATCCTAAAGCTAATAGGCATAATTTTAATAGAGCTATTCTTTCAGGTGGAACTTCTTTACTTAAATATTTATCAAGAACTGATACTAGTAATGATATTTGTTCTGAGCAAAACATCAAGAGTCTTGTTCTATCTGATGAAAAAACAAAACTGTTTCTTATATAATTTTCCAACAAATCTATGTTTTCAGTTTTTGACTTAATTTCCGGCCAAAATTCTCTATTTTTTAACTCAGATTCACCAGAAATAATAAGATCTAAATAAAGCAAAAAATCACATAGCTCTTCATCAGTTACTTCATCTCGCGATAATAAGTTTCGAACTACTGCTTCAAAATCCATAAGTCAAATTATAGTTCACTCCATAATTTATTAGGTTTAAATCTCTCGCCAAGTTTTTGGCTTAAATTATCTAGTTTTTTTATTAATTCTTCTTTTCCAATTTCTTTAATATAATTAATTGGTCCTCCTCTAAAAGGGGCAAATCCAGTACCGAAGATTATTCCTGCATCTAAACTATCTTGATCTTTTACTATTTTTTCATCAAGACAAATTACTGTTTCATTTAAAAATCTTAATACTAATCTATCAGTTATTTCTTGTTTTTTTGCAGATATTTTAGCTTTATCAGCTGCAGCACCTTTTTGTTTTTTATTATATTTATAAAATCCTTGGCCAGTTTTAACTCCTAAATGCTTATCTTCAACTTTTTTGCGTAAAATTTCTGGTACCGAGACACCATAATGACTTGCCAAGACTTCCCCAACAGATAAACATATATCAAGACCAACCATATCTGATAATTCTATAGGGCCCTGTGGCATACCAAAATCACGCATAGCCTGATCAATATCCTCAGCAGACACCCCATCTTCTAATAACAACATAGCTTCTAATAAATATGGTGCTAAAACTCTGTTTACTAAAAAACCTGGGCTACTTTTTACTTCTAATGGGAATTTAGAAATATTTTTCACAAAATTTAATCCGCGTCCCACAGCCTCATCACTACTATTAGGGCCACGGACAACTTCAACTAATGGCATTAATGATACTGGATTGAAGTAATGAATTCCTATTAGGCGCTCTTTATTTTGCATATTAGCAGCAATATTTTCAATATTAATACTTGAAGTATTAGTCGCTAAAATCGCATCATTTTTAGCTTCTTGCTCAATTTTGGCAAATAAATCACGTTTTATTTCTAATTTTTCAACAATAGCTTCAATAATTAAATCAGCGTTTTTAATACCATGGCCTTCTACATCTGGAATAAGATTATCTAATGATTTTTGAATCAAAAATTTTTCTTTTAATTTTTTACTAAATAATTTATTAGCACGTCCTAAACCTGCTGCTATAGCTTTAGTATTAAAATCTTGTAAAGTGACCTTTAAGCCTTTTAAAGCACAATATGCAGCAATATCAGCCCCCATAGTTCCTGCACCAATTACATGAACATGTTTACCAGTAAACTTAAAATTTTCAGGTACTTTTTTAAGTTTTTCAGATAGAAAAAATACTCGTAATAAATTTCTGGCGGTATCGGTAGCAATTAATTGCCCCATTGTGGCTATTTCACGTTGCTTGGCATAATTACTAACGCCATACTTAACAACATTATTAACTAACGCGTATGGCGCTGGATAATGCTCTTTTTTAACTTTCTTCTTAAGTTCTGATAAAGCTTTTTTACCAATTAATATTCGTGCTAATAATTTATTGCTAATTCTATCGGCAAGACCTGCTTTATATTTTGGAATATTATTATCAACAAAATATTTATAACAATCTTCAAAATGTCTTTCAGGAACAATAGCATCAACAATTCCTAATTTCTTAGCTGCTTTGGGTGTTAATATTTTTCCCATCAACATCAATGGCAAAGCTTTTGCTAAACCAATTAATTTTGGTAATTCTGACGAACCAGTCCACCCAGGTATTATTCCAAGTTTAATTTCTGGTAAGCCAATACACGGTTTATAGCTTTCAAGAATTAAACGGTAATCACAGGCCAAGGCTAACTCTAAACCACCACCTAAACAATTTCCATTGATAACGCAGATAGTTTTAAACGGCAATGATCTTAAGTGATCAAAAACTTTGTGTCCGGCTATAACTATTTCTAAAGCTGCATCAGTAGATTTTATATTAACAAATTGCTTAATATCGGCTCCAAAAATAAAACCATTTTTTTTGCCAGATTTGATAACTAAAGCTTTTATATTAGGCTGTGATTTTAAATCTGTAATAATATGATTTAATTCTCTTAACGATTCTTGATCTAAACTATTAGCTGTTTCTTCTTTTTTATCAAAGATTGCTATATAAGTATTGTTTTGATTAATAAGATCCCAATTTCTATAACCTGTGCTCATTTTAAACTCCATTTTTTAACAATATTGCTCCGCCCTGACCACCTCCAATGCACAAGGTCGCTATTCCTAATTTAGCTTTTTTGCGCTTTAAAATATGTGCCACATGCGAAGAAATACGCGCTCCAGTTGCACCAATTGGATGTCCACAAGCTATTGCACCGCCATCAATATTTAATTTACTTTGATCTAACTTACCAAGAGCACCATCAAGACCTAATTTATCACGGCAAAAATTGTCATCCTGCCACGCTTTTAAACATCCTATAACTTGTCCAGCAAATGCTTCATTTATTTCCCAATAATCAATGTCGGACATAGATAAATTATTATTTTTTAGCAATTTTGTACTAGCATAAACCGGTCCAAGCCCCATAACACTTGGATCAAGACCAGACCAACTAACATCTATTATTTCAGCTAATACATCAAGATTATATTTATTTACCGCCTCTTCACTTGCTACTAATACCAAAGATGCTCCATCAGTAATTTGTGAACTATTACCGGCCGTAACTTTTCCAAAATACTTATCAAATGCTGGTTTTAATTTAGCTAAATTTTCTATGCTACTATCACGTCGTAAACCCGTATCTTCTGCTATTACGTCAGAGTTTTTAAGAGAGTATAAATTAGTAATTTCTGGCATATTTTTATTATCAAAAGCTTCTGCTAATTTTTTATGACTTTGCACAGAAAATTCATCCATCTCCTGACGACTAATATTAAATAAATATGCCACCTTCTCTGCAGTTTCTCCCATATTCATATTTATAGTTGCATCAGTTAAACCGCACTGCAATGCATAAGTAAGTTTTAATAATCCTGGTCTGAAAGATAACATTTCTTTAAATTTAGCTAAGCTTGATTTCGATTTAAACAACTTAACTAACCAGCTTATCATGCTATCATTCAACATAACTGGTGCGCGACTCATGGCCTCGCAACCGCCAGCTAAAACTATTTGTGATTTATTTTGCTTAATACTTTGAAAAGCGTTATCAATTGCCTGCATGCCAGAGGCGCAATTACGCATTACTGTATAAGCAGGGGTCTTTGCATTAAGGCCCAATCTTAGAGCTATTATTCGAGCAATATTAGCTTCATAAGGCGACGGCATGGCACAACCAATGATACATTCATCGATATTATCAGCAGAAAATTTTTGACGCTTTAATAATTCTAATCCGGTGCTAACAGCCAAACTTGATGCTGACCATTCATTTTGATTGCCAGACCATTTAATAAATGGTGTACGGCTGCTGTCGATAAGATATACCTTGCTCATCAATGACTCCTTTCATGAATTGAATTATAGATATATCACAAAGAAATTTATCTAGCAACAGGCCAAAGGCTAACTACGGCTTTTATCAAAATTGCTAAAGGAATAGCAAAAAATACCCCCCAGAAGCCCCAAATGCCACCAAAAACTAAAATAGCAACTAAGATTGATACTGGATGAATATTTACTGTTTCAGAAAATAATATTGGTACGAGTATGTTCCCATCAAGAAACATAATAATTGCATAAACGATAATTGTATATGCAAAATTTACTGTAGCCCCCCATTGAAAAAATGCAACTAGTGCAACGGGAAAAGTAATAATAATAGCTCCAATATATGGCAACAAAGTCGATAACCCCATACCAACTGCTAGCAAAGACGCATATTGCAAATTTAAATAATAAAAAGCCATATAAGCAACAACAGAAACTATGATAATTTCAATTATTCTACCTCGAATATAATTACCAATTCCTTCATCTAATTGTGCCCACACTTTTTTAATTAATACGTTGTCTTTTGGAATTAATACTGAAAAAGATTTAGCTAAATTTTCTTTATCAAATAACATAAAAAATACTAATAAAGGCACTAATAAGACATAAACTATTATTGAAATAATACTAGGTATTGTTTGAATCGATATTGATAACAAATGCTGGCCATAAGTTGTAAGCTGGGTGCGCATATTTACCGATATTGAGTTAATAAAGTCTTCAGAGGTAAACTTTGAGTATTTTTGCATAAAATTTGACAACAATATGCTTCCCTTTTCTAACATGCTAGGTAAAGATTCAATAAAGCTAGCTAATTGCTTCCACAAAAGAGGTAGTAAAGCAAAAATAATCCACATTAACAATCCTAAAAATATGCAATATATTATGATAAAAATTAATTTACGCGGTAATCTTGTAAAAGAAAATATATCAACACACCACTCTAAAAAATATGCAATTATAACGCTGGCTATTAATGGCGCTAAGATATCGCCAAAAAAATTGAGTATAAACAACAAAGAAAACAAAAAAATCCCAAGAACTACTGCCTCAGGTTGTGAGAAATATTTTTTATACCAACTAGATAACAATTCTTTCATTGCTCTCATCTTTTTCTAACACACTAACACAAAATTCTAAAAATTCAGCAATCATTTTATTTTCATAAGATTGAGTGAGAAAGAAAATCATTAATTTTTTCTTTAAGGATGGCGCTAGACTAACGATGGATAACACTCCTTGCTTCTCTTCTTTTACTACAGAGCTTTTTGGTAAAACAGCCACTCCAACATTATTTTCAACCGATGATTTAATTGCTTCAACACTACTCAATTCTAAAGCAATATTTAAATTACCAATATGCTCTTCAAAATAATCACGAGTAAAATTACCTTTATCTTCTAAGATTAATGGTAATTTTGATAATTCTTGTAAACTAATTTTATCACTATTTGCTTGAGGGTGTGATGAAGAAAAAACTGCAACAATTTCTTCTTCATCGATAGTAACACTATCATACTTACTATCATTTAAATCTTTCTCACAAATTCCAATATCAGCCTTACCAAGGCTTAAAAGCTTGGCAATTTCTTCATCAGAAGCAGTTATTAATTTTACAGTGGCAGTTGGAGTTAACTGCTTAAATTTTGCAATTATATTAGGCAAAAAATAATCACTCATTTTAGCTGTAGCAGCAATACATAAACGATCTTTCTTTTGACCAGCAAGCTCAGCTATTTCACCATCCATCTTTGCATATAAATCAAATAACTGTTTAGTATAGTTAAACATCACTTCACCAACTTCAGTCAGAGTTGATTTATTAGATTGTCTATCAAACAATTTAACGCCATATGTTTTTTCAAGCTGCTTAATATGAAAAGTGGCAGCTGGCTGAGTCATATTTAGATCTTTGCTAGCCTGCGTAAAACTTTGATTTAAAGCAACAGAGTAAAATACTCTGAGTCTTTTGTCTGACATTTAACTTACCGTTATAATAAATTTTAGATTATATTTAATATCTAGCACACAACTCTAGAGTATTCCAATATTGTGTTAAAATAACTGGAGAGATTTTATATGCTTCTAACTAAAATACTAAAAGTATTAATATTACTAATTATTTCAATATCAGTAAATATTTATGCATATAACTTAGACTTACCGCAAATTAATGGTTATCCAGGAACACTCTCAGAACAACTAGAAGAGCAAAAAGTTGGTCAAAAAGTTATCTCCCTTCTGCATTCCCAATTAGCCTTTATAGATGATCCTCTTGTAAATTACTATTTAAATAATTTGGTAAAACGATTAAGTAGTTATTTTTTTTATAAACATAAAAATTTGCATATATATTTAGTTAACAGCAATACAATTAACGCATTTACTTTACCTGGTGGATATATAGTAATTAATAGCGCCATTTTTGCCACAGCAAATAATGAAAGTGAACTTGCAGCCGTACTTGCTCATGAAATGGCACATGCTACACAATTTCACCTAAAAAAAACTGCTGACTATAATAAAAGCCTACAAATATCTTCTATTGCAGCTGTTTTAGCTTCAACCATATTAGCAGCCTATAATCCAGCTTTGGGTCCGGGTGCATTAGCAGCCTCTTTATCATTATCCCAACAGGCCATGGTAAATTTTATTCGTAGTAATGAAAAAGAGGCCGATAGAATTGGCATTCAAGCATTGTACCGTGCAGGTTTTGATCCTTTTGGTATGCCAAGCTTTTTAAATAGTTTAGCCGACTCAAGTCAAAATCCAGCAGAAGCTAAACTTGAATACTTACGAACCCACCCCTTAACTGAATCACGAGTGGCTGATACTATTAGTCGCGCTAATAATTATTCATATAAACAATATTCTCAAAATTCAAATTTTTATTTTACTAAAGCTTTAATAGCTAATTTAACGAATAATAATCCAGAAAAAGAAATCAAGATTTTAGCTAAAAAATTAAATTCTGGTTTGTACCAAAAAAAATATGCCACAGAATATCAGCTAGCATTAGCATATAATGATATAAACTCACCAAAGACTATGGAATTAGCTAAAAATTTAGAACAAAATATTTACACGGATTTTTTAGAAATTAATTATTATGAAAATAATAAAAATTATACTAAAGCTTTAGATAAACTTAATGATCTATATATAAACAATAAAAATTTTTTTCCGATAGCTTACAAATATGCTGTTATAGCAATAGAAGCTAAGCGTCCTAAGCTGGCCATTAATATTTTAAATAACTATTTATTTGAAAAGCATAATAAAAATAATTTAGAAAAAATATATAAATTATTATCTCGAGCTTATAACGACTTAAATAATAAAACCATTGCTCAAAAATATAATGCCGAACTACTACTAATAGATAATCATAAAGATCTTGCCATACAACAATTAGAAAGCATTTTAGATCATAAGACTTTAACTAAAGTTCAAAAATCTCAAATTAAAGCTCGAATTAAAGAAATTAAAGCTGCCAATTAATTTCTTTTTTATTGTTATTTTTCAAATAATTATTTGCCAAAGAAAAGTGCTTACAACCAAAAAAACCTCGATATGATGATAAAGGAGATGGATGTGGGGCTTTTAAAATAAGATGCTTACTGCCATCAATTAAAAGTTCTTTACTTGCAGCTGGTGAGCCCCACAAAATAAAAACAACATTTTTACACTGATTATTTATAGTCTTAATTACTTCTGTCGTAAATTTCTCCCAACCTTTATCACGATGTGAATTAGCTGCACTACGTTGTACAGTCAAAACAGTATTTAATAATAAAACGCCCTGCTCTGCCCATGAGGTTAAGTCCCCATGCTGTGGAATACTACATCCTAAATCATCATGTAATTCTTTATAAATATTTTTTAATGATGGTGGTAATGCTATATTTTCATTAACAGAAAAACTTAGGCCATTAGCTTGATTATCACCATGATAGGGATCTTGTCCTAAAATGATTACCTTTATTTTATCTATGGGCGTTAAATTAAAGGCACGGAAAATATTTTCCTTTTTTGGAAAAATAACCTTACCTTGCTCTTTTTCTGTTAATAAAAAATTTTCTAATTCTTTTATATATGGTTTATTGAATTCGGATGACAATGCATTTTTCCACGACGGTTCAATACAAAGATGTATATCAGTCATAATTTTTAGTTAAAATAATATCTATGGAAAAAAACATAACACAATTATTAAAGAAAGCTCAAGAATTAGCAGGTTTAGAGCTTATAAAACAAGATTTAACCAATAAAAAAGGCTCTATTGGTATTTTATTAGAGAAATTACTAGGAGCTGAAGCGTCATCTAAACCATTACCTGATTTTCCAACACTTGGTATAGAACTTAAAACTATTCCCATCAATAATAATTATGAGCCGTTGGAATCAACATATATTTGTATTGCAAATCAAGAAAATATACCAGCAAATTATGATGAATCATTGGTTGCTATAAAAACTAGTAAAGTTTTATGGGTTCCTATAATTAATTTTCGAAAAGTTGCAGAGCCATTTATTTGGCAACCAAATAAAGACGAATATGAATTAATAAAAAATGATTGGGAAGAAATAACTGATTTAATACTTTTAGGTAAAACCCAGGAAATTACTGCAAAGTTTGGTACGGCATTACATCTAAGACCTAAAGGAGCTAATGGCTGCTCACTTGCCACTAGCTATGATGAAAATGGCATTAAAAACAAAAACCAAAAA
>CAYGUI010000034.1:0-2495 GCA_964353115.1 uncultured Gammaproteobacteria bacterium | reverse complement strand
ATCAAAAGGATTTTATTTACGGCAAAATTTTACTAAAAACATTATAAAAAATAATCTTAATCGTCTATAATTTAGGCATGTCGATATATAACACTTTTAGCAAAATCTTTGGTCGCTCTCCTTTTAAACCGCTACAGGAACATATGAATAAAGTCTATGAAACTGTCGCTCTACTCGATCCTTTTATGAGAGCTGTAATTAGTAAAGACTGGAAATCTGCCACCAAAATTCAAGAAGATATAATTTCACATGAAAATCAGGCTGACCATTTAAAGCATCAAATTCGTGTAAATCTTCCTGAAAGTTTATTATTACCAGTATCTCGTGGTGATATTTTAGCTTTATTAAGAGCACAAGATAAAATTGCTAACTGTGCTCGAGATATTGCCGGATTGATAGTTGGTCGTAAAATGCTTATTCCACAAGAAATTGAAGCTGAATATAGTGAATTTTTAAAAAAATGCATTTTATCCTCTCATATGGCAAAAGTGGCTATTTCTGAGCTTAACGAAATACTAGAAAGTGCTTTTTCTAATAAAGAAACCAAAATTGTTGAGAAAAAAATACATGACATAGATGATATAGAGCATGAAACTGATGAAATGCAAATAACTATTCGTCATAAAATATTTGAAATAGAAAATAAATTTAATCCAATAGATATTATGTTTTTATACAAAATTATTGATTGGACCGGAGATTTAGCAGATAAATCTCAAAATGTTGGCAATGATTTACAGTTATTGATCGCAAAATAATTCCTAAAATTAAAAAAATATATGAATCTTGATGCTATTTACCTTGCGTTAGCTTTAATCTTTAGCTTTTTTATGGCTTGGGGAATTGGAGCCAATGACGTCGCCAATGCTATGGGAACTTCTGTTGGTGCCAAAATTTTCACTTTAAGGCAAGCAATAGTAGTTGCTGCAATTTTTGAATTTTCAGGCTCACTACTTGCTGGCGGTGGAGTTACCAATACATTAAGTAGCGGAATTATTGATATGGCGCATTTGACTATAAATTACAATATATTAGTTTATGGCATGCTTTCATCTCTTTTAGCTGCCGGCTTATGGTTACTTATTGCAACAAATAAAGGTTGGCCCGTATCCACCACCCATTCAATTGTTGGAGCGATAGTTGGTTTTGCAATAACTGGGATAGGATTTTCCTCTATCAACTGGCCCTCGGTACTTCAAATTGCAACCAGCTGGATTATATCCCCCATTATGGGCGCGATAATGTCTTATTTTATTTTTTTAAGTGTTCAAAAACTTATTCTTAATTCTAACAATCCGTTTATGAAAGCTAAAAAATATGTGCCTTATTATATTTTTATAGTTGGATTTATTATTTCATACATAACATTCACAAAAGGCCTAAAGCATTTAAATTTAAATTTAACAACTCTTAATAGCTTTTTTATATCATGTGCAATTGGTCTTATCATGTACTTAATTGGCGTAGGTCTTCTAAGAAATATTAAACAACCAGAATTTAATGATGACAAAATTCATTTTGAAAGTGTGGAGAAAATATTTGGCGTATTAATGATTTTTACTGCATGCTCTATGGCTTTTGCGCATGGCTCGAATGATGTTGCAAATGCAGTAAGTCCATTGGCAGCAATTATAGATATAATAAAAAATAAGGGATTTGTTCCAACAAATACTGTTAATTATAAAGTTTTATTACTTGGTGGTGTTGGAATAGTCTTAGGTCTTGCTACTTTTGGGTATAAAGTTATTTACACCATTGGCAAAGAAATAACGGAATTAACTCCTAGTCGTGGTTTTGCCGCAGAATTTGCCGCAGCAACTACAGTTGTTTTAGCATCAGGACTAGGAATTCCAGTTTCAACAACACATACATTAGTTGGAGCTGTTTTAGGAGTTGGATTTGCACGCGGCATGGAAGCACTTAATCTAAAAGTAATTAAACAAATATTTATGTCTTGGGTGATAACTCTTCCAGCAGGAGCCTTATTATCTATTATATTATTTTACTTACTTAAATTTTTATTTATGGGCTTGGGCTTCGCGTCATGATAGGAGCGGCTGGACCAGCCGGCAATGGATTTTGCATCAAAACAGCAGGTACTACAGCAGCAATGCTACCTAAAAAATCTTGTTTGCTAGATATATTATCCTTTAAACATGATATAAAATTAGAAAGATTTTGTATCTGAGAAATAAAATTTTGTTTTAAAAATACTCCTGCTAGCATAGTTGAGCTAATAATACTTTGTTCAAATCTAAATACACTCTCATCAAAGCTAACACATTCTACTTCCATACCAGGAAAATTTTTATGAAGAGCATTAGATCTTCTTACAAACTCAGTCCTTAATATTTGAAATGCATCTTCATTTAAAATCTTATCACGATAAAGTTCAATCGTAATTTCATGTAGCTTTTCCATGCTTAAAGGATCTATTTCAGTAAAATTACAATCTATATATGGAATTGAGTCTTTAATTTCAATTAGTTTTGATA
>CAYGUI010000033.1:0-13435 GCA_964353115.1 uncultured Gammaproteobacteria bacterium | reverse complement strand
AATTTATGAGTGCCAATAACTATATCAACTTTGCCGTGCTCTAATTTTTCTAAAATTTCTTTTTGTTCTTTATTCGATTTTAAGCGCGATAATAATTCAACTTTAATTGCAAAATCGGTAAATCTATCACGGAAATTTTGAAAATGCTGCTCGGCAAGTAATGTAGTTGGAGCTAATATAGCAACTTGTTTTGAATTTGCAGCTGCAATAAAAGCGGCGCGTAGTGCTACCTCTGTTTTACCAAAACCTACATCACCACAAATTAACCGGTCCATCGAGTGGGGTTTTTCTAAATCGGCAATAACTTCGTTTATTGCACGTTTTTGATCATCAGTCTCTTCGTAATTAAAGTTTGATACAAAAGCCTCATAATCTTTTTTGTCTACCGAATATTCAACTCCTGGTTTTGCTGCTCGTTCCGCATAAACGCCTAATAATTCACTGGCAACGTCTTTAATTCTTTCTAAAGCCTTTTTTTTTGCTTGTTGAAAACGTGTTGAGCGCAGGCTATCTAATTGAATCCCGGCATCTTCTAAAGCACTGTAACGGCTAATTAAGTGTAAATTATGAATAGGAATATAGATTTTATCGTTTCTTTGATACTCCAAAACTAATAATTCATGATCGATATCATTCAAGTTAATTATAGTAAGACCACGATAAATTCCAATTCCATGCTCAGCATGCACAACGTGAGAATTAATTGTTAATTCGCCTAAATTTTTAAATGCATTGTCGCTATCAAAAGTTTTTTTCTTGCGGCGGCGGCGTTGCATTATTTCTTGTGGAAAAAGTTCGGCTTCGGGAATTATTTGAATATTTTTATCTTCTAAAACTGCACCATCGTTTAAATTAGCTATGGTGATTTGTACTGGAGCATCGTTTTGTAAAAATTCGCGCCATGAATTAACTTTTATTGGGTTAATATCCTGTTTTTTTAAATACTCTAATAAATTATCTAGGCGGCCAGGGGATTCGGCGGTGTAGAGGATCTTAGACGCCCCCTTTGGTGAAAAACCCCCCGGCGCTGACGCGCCGACCCCCTTTACGAAAGGGGGTGTATTTGATTGCTCCTCTGGTGAAAAACCCCCCGGCGCTGACGCGCCGACCCCCTTTACGAAAGGGGGTGTATTAGATTGCCCCCTTTGTAAAGGGGGCAGCTCGGCGGAGCGTAGCGAAGCCTGAGCGGGGGTTTTTTCCTCAACGGGGGTTTTTCTAAATCTAACAATCTTAAACCCACTCAACTCTTGAGCCAACTCTTCAGTATTAATAAACAACTCTTCCGGCTTTAAAATTGGACGAGCAATATCATGGCAAAATAATTCATGACGCTCTTCAACAGTTTTATAATAATTTCTAGCGTGAGAAAAAATGTCACCAATTTGTACCACCAACGTATTTTCAGGTAAGTAATCAAATATTAATGCGGTTTGTTCGAAAAATAGCGGCAAATAATATTCAATTCCAGGAGTTGCGATTTTTTGCATAATATCTTGATAGATTGCAAATTCACTAGCGGGTCCCGGGAATCTTGTGCGGAAATTTTGTTTAAAAGTTTGTAGGGCATTATCATCAAGCGCAAACTCATGGGCTGGTAATAATTTTATTTCGTTAAAATTTTGCTTTGATAATTGTGAGCTTGGATCAAAACTTCTGATAGATTCTATTTCATCATCAAATAAATCTATTCTAAATGGTACGTTATGACCCATTGGAAATAAGTCAATTATTGAGCCGCGGATGCAAAATTCTCCGTGTGTTTTTACCTGCGATGTACTGTAATAACCATTATTTATTAATAATTCGCTAAAGTTTTTTAAGTCTAATTTATCATTAGTTTTTAATATTAAGCTGTGCGCCATAACATAACTTGGTGGGCTTAATCTTTGCAGTAGCGTATCTGCAGATAAAATTACTATGTCGTTTTTAATATTTGGTAATTTTGCAAGAGTGTCTAACCGCTCAGAAATTAGATCTTCATGCGGAGAAAATGAGTCATAGGGTAGGGTTTCAAGGCCTGGAAAAACATGAATTCTTTTTGGATTGTCGATAAAAAACTTTAATTCGCGTGCGATATTGTCAACTTCTAGTGAATCTTCACAAATAACTAATAATGGTTGATTAGTTATTAGAGCTAATTCATCAATCGCAATGCAAGTGCTAGCACCATAAAATGGGCCAAGATCAGTTTTATTTTTACTAAATTGTAGTTTTTCAGGCAATACTAACGGCATAATTTGTAATGATAAAGAATTTTTAAAAAGATTTGATTATACGCTATAATTTACTTAGATTGAATCGCAAAAAATTACACAATGATTAAACTAACTAAGTTATTATTTATTCCGCTTTTTCTGTTTTTAACCAGTTGTGCTAGTGTGCACAGAGCTGAGCAGACTTTTGCACCGCGCTATGTAACCGAGCGTGAGGTTTATCATCCGGGATATTATCAAGAGCCACGCTTTCATGGCGGTTACGTCGCTCGTGGTTATTATGATTATCTCGGCAATTATCACGCAGAGCAGCGCATTCCTCATTACTATGAGCCCGGAAGATGGGTCCATAGTTTTCTAATTGAGACGGATGTTAATATCAAAAATTATTGATTGACTTTTAAAATATAATTAGCTTAGACTACTGAATGGATAAATAACCATTTTAGGAGTTTAGGTTTTTATGCTAACTTTCGATCAAAATCTTGGTAAAAGTTCACGCAAATTTTTTTGCATCGCTGATTTAACACCATTTCAAGGACAGATCAAACAACAAGTTGATCTTAATATATTAACCGGAAATCTATTTTTAGCCTCACCAGATTTTTTTTTGCCATCTATTGGCCTACCAATAAAATTTAATCGTTATTACAATTCACAAGATAAAAAATGGCGTATTGGGCCAACCAGACGCTTAATTTTTGATCCAAATGATGATAAAAAAATTATTCGTAAAAAAGATGATGGTCATCAACAAACCTTTATTTTTAATGCAGAATTACAAAAATATACTTGCATTGACGGCGATAATCCAACAGTTTGGCTAAGTAAAGAAGCAAATGGATGGTTATATCAGGAATTAGAAAATCGCTATCAAGAAAAATATCATGCTAATGGTGGAATATTATCTAGCCAAGATTTAGATCAAAATTTTCTAAATTATCGTTATGCAGATGGCAAATTAAAGGCTATTTATACTAAAAGCGGCGATATTGTATTTTTAGATTACTATGACAATGGCTTGTTAAAAGCTTTAAGATTTCAAGACGAAGTTGTTGCTGAATATTTTTATAGTACTAATAAAAGACTTGAGCGCGTTAAATTAGGTCATAATCCAGGATATAGTCTGTATTACGATTATTATACTGATGGCAAAATACACAGTTGTTGGCAAGAAGATGGTACTAAAAGTATTTTTAGTTATGACTCAAATAGTTTTATTAAAACCATTACTGATGGTGAAGGAAGAATCAGTAAATTTTTATTCAAAGAAAATCAAGCAATACTGACGCACCCTGATCAAAGCCAGAGTTTTTATTATTCTGGTCAAGCTAAAACAGCGGAAAAGCAATTATTTGTTAAAGCTCAAGAAGGAGAGCATAACTTAATTTTTGTTTATCGGGTAATAGATGGCAAAATTGAAAAAATTATCCGCAATAAAACAGCGGAAATATTTCAATATAATTTAAATGGGCAAGTTTCGATCAAAATATTAGTGCGTGATGGCATAGTCCATCATAAAGAGCGCTATGAATATAATGCTATCGGTCAAATAACATTAACTGAGTTTTTAGATGATAAAGATGTAGTACTAAAAAAAGAGCAAAAAATTTATGATGATAAATTTAGGTTACATTTTGAAATAGATGCTTTAGGTGGAGTTACAGAATATCAATACAATGATTTAGGTCAAGTTACATTAAAGCGTAAATATGCTGATATTGAGCGTAAAAATTATGCCGAAATTATTTTTGAGTATGATAATCATGGCAATATCAGGCAAGAGAATGTGTTAATTTTTGGTGATCTGCGCAAAATAATAAATAAAGATCATAATATTTTCGGGAAAATAATTAGAAAAAATATTAATAATAATCCATCGGAAATATTTGCCTCAGATTTTATTGGCCGAACTATAATGGCTGTTAATCAGTTGGGATATGCAACGACGATTGAGTATAAAGATTCTGACTCGCAATTAATAGAAACTAAAGAAAATAATCTAAAAATTACAGTACAAAATAATCACTGTGGTAAAACCGGAAATATTATAAAAGCAGCTGAGCGCGCGACGTTTTTATACGATCTAAATGGACGTATCTTTCGTACCATGGTAAACCATAAATATTCTTATACTCTTTATGATAATACTGGAAATTTACTGGCAAAAATTGATCACACTGGGTTATTAACAGAATATAAATATGATGAAAATGGTCGTGAAATAGCAAGCACGGTTTATCCAGTTTTAGTTGATCTTGAAATATTAAAAAACCGTCGTGAATTTAAATCTTCTGAGACTTTAGAATTAATAAGACCTAAAAGCTATGATGCTGATAAGGCACGAATTACTCAAAAAAATTATGACCAAGCAACTGGTTGGTTAAAATCTGTAATTGCTCCAAATAAATCAGTTACTGAATATAAATATGATTTATTTGGCAATATTATTCATGAAATTAAATATGCAGGTACAGAGCCTGATTTATTAAAAGATCGGCACACACGAAAATTTTACAATCTTAAAGGCGAGTTAATAGCTAAATTAAATTCAGAGGGCTTATTAAAAGTCTATGAACTTGATTTGTTAGGTCGCAGAATTAAGAAAACGCGTTACAGCTTTACTAATCCAGATATAAATATTTGGGATGATAGTGTTTTATTAGAGCAAATAATTCCTAAAAAAGATGATGATAAAAGAGAGGATTTATATTCTTATAATTATCTTAATCAGAAAACTAGTCATACTGATGCGCTTGGATATGTTACCGAATTTAAATACGATAATGCTGGAAATTTAATCGAAAAAACACGCGATAATGATTTTCAAATAATATATGAATATGATGTTGCAAATCAGCTAATCAGTGAGAAACATTCAAATGGCTTAATAAAAATATTTGAACGAGATGAATTGGGTAGAGTTGTTTCAAGTTGTGAATATGATAAAGATGATAAAGCTCATACTCGAGAGTTAACTCATAAATATAATTTACAAGGAAACATAATATCAGAATCAACTGGTGAAGGTCGTGACACTCTTTATGTCTATAATGATTCACTAAATCTAAAAGCTAAAAAGATTGATCCAAATGGTAATGCCACGCGTTATTTTTATGACGATAAGCACCAGCTGAAATTTATAGTTAATTCTTTGGGGGAGATTACAGAATATAGTTATAACGCTTTTGGAGAAGAAGAGTCAGTTCGTCGTTATGCCAAGCGTTTAGATTTTGACTTATCTATATTAGATGGCTCTTGTTTACTAGAAGAAATAATTTTTGAAGAAGAAACGCGTATTCCAGCTAATCCTAAATTTCAAACCTATGGGCAATGGTTTAGGACAATGTTTCCGTGGCTTGCTACTCGGCATAGATTAGCAGATTTAATTGCTATATTAAAAAGCGATAAAGACGATACTTTAATAGAAACTTTACGCAATAATTCTGGATTAATTAGCGCGAAAAAAATATTTAGTGGTGAATATTCTGAAAATATCGAAGAATCTCATGAATATAATGCTTTTGGTGAGAAGTGCAAAACATCTAAAGGTAATTTAAGCGAGGAAATTTTTGAATATGATAGGTTAGGGAAAACGACTAAGAACACTATAAAATTTTCTGAGAAAAAACGTGAGTCTGAAACTAGTTATGATATTTTTGGCAATATAAAATCTCGTATTGATTCTGATGGCGCAGTTACAGAATACCAGCATGATAAATTAGATCGACAAATAAAAATTACTAACGATTCTAAACAATCAGTAACAACCGTATATGACTCACAGTCAAGAATTAAAGAATCATGCGTTGATCCGGACGGATTAAATTTAATAACTAAGTTTTCTTGTGAAGATAAGTTGCGGAAAACTACAATTACTTCACCAGAAGGAAATATTAGTGAGCAGTACAAAAATGTTTTTGGTGAAATAGTACAAGAGGTTGATCCGCTTAAAAGAATTACGCAAAAAAAATATAATGCTAATGGACAATTAGAAAAGCATATTTTACCAAGCGGTAGAGCTGCAGAATTTACTTATGACAAGCGCAAATTGCTTGAAAAATCGGTAGATTTTGATGGAGTTGTTACAACACATGAATATGATGAAGAGCAGAGAAAAATAGCATCATATTTCTCAGATCAAGAATTAAAAGACTCAATATGGTTTTCGACCTTAGGATTTGTTTCTGAAATTATTGATCCAAATGGCAGAAAAACTAAATATTCACGTAATGCGCGTGGAGATATCATAATTGAAGCATGTGATCCCGAAGGATTAAATTGTACAACGCGATATCACTATGCCGGTCATGTTGATATCAAAGGCGTTGGTGCTCCAGTTTGGATCAGTAAAGGGACAGGGGAACAATTTGTTCTTCATAAAAAAATTAGTCGCAATGGCCTTGGGGAAGCTATTGAAATTGAACTTGCGCCATTAAGAGATTTTGATGGTAATGATTTGCCAAAGGATAAAGCTTTAGAGCAAAAAATAGCGAATTCCTATAATCAAAAGGGTCGAGTAGTAGAAGAAGTTGACGAAGAAGGCGGTGTTAAACAAAAAATTTATAATAAGCTTGATCAGCTAAAATTTGAAATTGATCAGCTTGGTCAAACTACTGAGCATCATTATGATGCTGCTGGTCGTGAAATATCGATAATAACTGGCGAAACTAAAAAAATAGAGTTTGTTTATAACAAAGATGGCCAGAAAATATTAATAAATGATAATGGCTGTATAACAAAGCAAATTTTTAATAAGGCTGGAGAGCTTGAGAAAAAGATTTGTTTTGCTGAAAAATCCATAGATAATACCGATAAAATATCAGAGCAAGATCAAGTTTCGCATTATCTTTATGACAAAGATGGTCGTTTAATCTATGAAATTAATGTCGTCGAGCACCCACATACAAGCGCTATTACCGAATACCGTTATGATGACAAGGGATTAACTAAGCATAAAATAAAATATGCTAAATTTATTCCTTACAAAGAGTCGTATGGTTATGATGATATTGCAAATTTGGCAGTATCAGAGGAAGACAGGTGGACTACCGAAATTTTTGATGATGCTCGTCGTAAAATATATTCAGTTGATCAATCTGGTTTTATTACTCGATATTTTTGGGATAAAAATCATTCTGGCAAGCAAAAAGAAGTAAAAAGAATAGAATATGCCGAGCCGATTGCTGATCATATTCCGCGTACGCGTGAAAATATTATAAAAGCAAAAGAAGAAATTATAGCTGCTGATTTAGTTGTTGAGACGGAATATGATGCTCTCGGAAGAATATCATCAGTTAAATCTACTACTTATGGTCAAGATTATTTGGAAAAATACGAGTATGACGAATTAAGTAATAGAATCAAAAAAACAGTAAATAATAAATATATAACTGAATACAAATACGATTTAGCTGGGCGTGAAATAGCAATTATTCATCCAGAAACTAATATTGCGAGTATAGAGCACGATAAAGACGATAAAGCATTAAAATCCGCAGTTACCAAAGGCAGAATAGTAGAGAAAAAATCTTACTATAAAACTGGAGCTTTAAAAACAACATCAAAAGGTGTCTATAATACGAGCAATCCATTTGTTTTTGATGAACATAATAAAACTAGTTTTGCTTATGATAAAGCGCAAAAACTTAAATCTACGACGATACAAGCAGTAGTTGATAACGATGGTAATCCGCTAGCATTGCCGAGTAATTTATCAGATTTGTCATACGGGGATAGCAGTGATATAAGTGATGAAATTATCCGTGATGCATTTAGTCGTCAAATAATTACTAAAATATCTAATAATACCAATTTTGTATTTAAAGTATTTGATATTAACGATAACGTAATTTTTGAGTTTAAAAATGATGGATATGTTACTGAGCGCAAATATAATGCGTTAGGATTATTAATTGAAGAAATAAAATACGCTAGTCCGATTAAAGATTTCAGTGCGCAAGATCTTAGTCAAAAACCAGAATTATTGTCAGAAGATCTTTTTAGATCGCATATTTTGCCAAATATTGAGAAATCAGATGATGATAGAAGTACTAAGTTTATTTATGATGCGCGTGGCGTTAAAAAATTAAAACAACAAGCGAGTATTTTAACTTATCGCTCAGATTCTAGTGAAATAATTGAAGTATCACCAACAGTTTTATATATTACCAATGCTTTTGGTGAAGTTGTAAAGCAAGAAGAAGCTATTGATCCTGCTGCTAATAAACATCGCATATCATTATTTTGGACTGATAAGTCAGGTAATATTAAGCGATCATTGGTAGAAACTACGGTTGATAAAAACGGCGATCGTTATGGAAAACTAGTTGATAAAATATTTTATCGTCATAATAAAGAGCAAGAAGTTGTTGAATATTATAGCGAAGTAAAATTTCCGACAAGTCCTAATTATAATCTCGTTATTGTATTACACAAAAAAGATCGTAAAATCCAGCAAGATTTTGATGGCTTTGGCAAAATACGTGAACAAAGAAAGTTTGGCGTAAATTATCAAGTGATAAAAGAAGCAACAGCCACAACACTTGAAAATCAAATAGCAACAGAAAAATATTCTTATGACGACTTTTTAGAGCTTTGTGCAATAGAAAATAGCAAAGGTGAGCGTAAGCTGCTTGAACGTGATGCGATGAAGCGGGTAATTTTAGTAATAGATTTTCCGCGTCTAGTTAATGACGAAATGGTTAATCCGGCTACGAGCATAACTTATGCTGCCAATGGTGCAAAAGCAATTGAAACTGTATATGCGCATGGGGAAGTTGATATTGATAAAAATAGGCCGCGCACGAATTTATATCTTACTGATTCACGAAAAAAAGTTTTATGCGAGCAAAAATCTAATGGGCACTTGGTATTTCATTCTTACAATGCTCTTGGTTTAGTATTTAAAACTTGGGAATGGGTGCAGCAGAGTGGTTTAACGGAAGATTCAGCAGCAACTCATCCATGCCAGCTTTATTGGCAATTTCGTTATAATTTTGTGCAATATGATAGTAACTTTGAGCACAGTAGGCTTGGAGTATTGCAGGATGATGGAAATTTTAAAATTACAGATTTTACACGTAGTGCATTTAATCAGCATCTTGCAACGGCGGTTTTAGAATATTCCCCTCATAATAAAAGTTTTAGCGATAAAACTTTACGCGAGCAGCATAAATATAACCGCTCAGGATTTATTACTGCTACTAATGCCAAAGATGGTGTATGGCGTGTTTATTTGACTAATGCTCTTGGTCATAATCTATTGACCATTAGTACCATGGATAATGATCTAAATTTAGCTGAATTAGCAGCTGATCCGCGCCAATTATTAAAATCACCAGAAAGATTATTACTTCATGAAGCACTAGTTGATAGCACAGGATTTGCTCATACGAATTATCTTCCTGGTTATTATGAAAAAATAGATCTGTTAAATATTAAATATTCGCTAAACAATCCAGCATTTGGGATCAATTCAATATCATGGGAAGAAACTGATGATCATTTCGAAGCTTATGATGTTTTTATTCAGACTAAAGGTTTTATTGGTCCTGCTCAGCCACAAAAAGCTAAAAAAATTAATAATCGTTTTGGTATTGATTTATCGGCATATGACGAAGGAGATTACGAATTTTTTGTTTATGCTTATCGTGCGTATAAGCCTTTTAATGGTGCTGATAGTAAATATATTGAGCAAAGAGTTGTCAAAGATAAACCATCAATTGCCAGAGGTGAATTTACTTTTCATAAATTAGTTGATGAAACTCGAACGCCAGGTATTAACGCGACAATTGAAGGTGAAAATGTTGTTATTGATGGTGATTTAAGTAATGTAGTTGCTTTAATTTTGACAGGCGAAGATGGAAGTAAGACTAAAATAAATCATCCAAATATTATTGATAGCCGAAAGATTATTTATCCATTAAATAATTTACCAAGTCAGAAATATTTTGTTTCGGTTGTACGTGAAAGAATGCATATTATATATGGTCAGGGTCCTAGAGCTATGCTCGCCAATTCACATGGCCCATCCCATGCTGCTCGCCTAGATTATAGATATAAACTTGGTAATGTTGAAAGTAGTGGTCACAAAATTTTACAAACTATCAGTAGAGAAGAAATTCATGGCTTTAAATCTGATTTAAAAGAAAATAAATCTGATGAGCCTTATCTTGAAAAAAATTATTATATTGATCTTAAATTTTCTGATGTAAATGGTAGGTCAATAGATCTTAGTCTATATGGTGATATTCATAAATTACCAGATGATTATGTGCGATTTCATGTTGTAACTCCATCAATAATGAGTTATGTTTGGATTTGTTTGCCTAGTTTGGAAGGGTATAGTGACATAAAGAAAAATACACCTTTAGATAAAGTACATGAGTCATTAACTTTAGAATTACCAATAAATCATATAACACTAACCCCACAATCATCGACTAGCTTTAATTTTAGAATGGCAAATACGTCGGTACAACTTGCTAATATATCGCAAGTGTATGGCTATGAAAGTTACAGTCATTTTTGGCCATGGGATGATCCTTCAAAATATGCCTTTAAAGGAAAAAATAAAGTACGTTTTTCATGGAATGCTCCGGCATTTTTAGGTGCTGAGGATTTTGATATTTTTGCACGCTATAACGTTTATTCGCTAGAAGGCGATAAAGGAAAAAGAATACCTGGCTGGAAACCAGCTGATGCTAAAGATTTAACATTAGGATCACATGTTGCTGTTAAATCAGATCTTCGTACTTGCGACATGGAGCTTTATTATGATCATGGTGAGGTTGAAGGTGAGCGTAATTTGTACGGATATTATGGTCAACAAAATTATACTCATCCTAATATTGGTAAAGACGAATGGTTACATGCAGTAACAATTAGTAAAAAAATTGCTGGAAAAACTATTTATTTATTCAGTGGTAAACCAGGTGATAATGATCCAAAATTATTAACACTAGGTCCTTTTCCCGAAAATCTGGGTGATCATGACACAGTCGAATTTTTCTATAAAGAAAGCGCTGGTGGTGAAGAGCGTCAGTTAATTTCTAATGGACCTGCAGTTGATCCGAAACAGGCTAAAAGCAGTATAACTATTCCGACTATTCAAACAGCAGGTAAATTTTTAGTTTTAAATCATGCGGACTTTAAAAATACTAAAACCTTTGATTATCGTTTACGCGTTAAAAATTCGCATGGTAAATATATAGATTTAAGCCATATAGGAACTATAGTAGGAGGTTTTTTACATGGCAGTTTTATTGCGAACGCGAGCTCTTTTGAGCAGTTAGCAACTAGTATTCCAATTGAGCCAGCATATATACGGCCATTGACTACACAAACACAAGATATTCATGGAAATTTAATTAAATATACTGATGAAGAAGGGTATACAACTGAGCAAGAGTTTGGAGCTCACGGCAATTTAGAGCAAGTAATTGAGCCGGAAGTTGATGCACCTGATCCATCTGATGTATCAAAAACTATAAAAATACGACCAAAAACACAATATCTTCATAATATTGCAGGTGAGCCATTAGGTCGCATTGATGCTAACGGCGGAGTTTGGCTTGAAACAAGCCAACAAGGAACTGTGCTTGAGTCACGTGATCCAACTGGTGTCATAACAAAACAACTGCAAAATATTTTTGGTGAAGTAATTGCGAGTATTTCGACAGAAGGTGCGGTTACTGAACTAATTCGTGATGATGGCGGTTTTGTTATTGCAGTCGTGTTACCAGAAATTAATGGTAAAAAACCACGCAAGACTTATGTTGTTAATGGTCTAGGACATAGAATTAGTAAAACTAGTGCGACAGGCGCAAAATATTGGGCTGGTTTTGGTATGAGCCAAAATGCCGAGCAAATTTTATTTGTGAAACCAGACTTCAATAACCCTCATCAAGTAATAGTTTCCGCGAAAAAATATGATTTAGTATCTGGTAAACAATCTTTAGAGCATATTTATAAAGCAAAAAAAGTTGTTGATCATGCAACAGTTACTGAAGTTGAGTCAGAAAAATCAGTAAAATCTGAATCAAAATACCATCCATTTGGTCAAATGAAATGGCACAGAGATTTTGGTGGTAATGAGGTTAAGTATTTATTTAACGCTTTAATGTTGGTCACTCAAGAACAGGCTGTTAATCATTCTTTAGTACCTCTTAGAAATATAGTGCGAAAATATGCGCAAAATGCAGTTTTAACTGAAATAATAAATAAAACTGAAGGAACTAGGCAATTAATAGAATTTGATAAACGTGGTTTGACTATTTCTGAAGCTTACATTCATCAAGATGGTCATTATTATCGTTTATCAGCGGCCGTCTTTGATGGCATGCGCCGCCAAACTTTCTTATTAGATTTAAGTGTTCATGTTGAAACTGTTTTTGATGCCGTTAGTAATCGTATGGTAGTGAACTTTTTAATAGCACCACGCTCAATATTTAGCTCACCTGAGCTGCTATTTAGAGATGTATATACTTATGATCTGGCGAATAGAATTTTAAGTAAAATTGGCAGATATGTTTCAAATTTATACGGATATGAAAAAGGCCGTAAAAATTACGAAAAGAATACAGATCATGCTGGCAAACAGACTGTAAGAAATTTATCTCATGATCTTCGCAGTCGTTTAGCTTCAATCCAGCAGTTATCTGCTGGTAAAGAAGTAAATAGCGTGTTTGTGTGGGATGATGATGATCGGCAAATAGAATATACTGAGCGAACAAAAGGCGAAGAAACACCAAACAATCATTCATTAAAAACTTACGATAATTTATCTGGTATGCAAATAACAGAGCATCGTGAAAATGATCTGCATAAAAAAGATGAGCTAGAAACTACGCAGGAGATTACTACTAAAGCGCTTTCAATATTAGGAGCTGTCACTGAGATCGAAGTAAAACAATTAGGGAAAAAAGGTCAGTATGGTGATACAACATCAAAAACTAGGACTGATTACTTACGCAGTGATATTGAGCAGCCTGAGCGCATTAGAACTGAGCAGGTTGGACATCCGGAGAAAAACGGTACCACGCAAATAACCTATGATTCATTACCGGCACCAGCGAGTAAAACTGACACATTAGATCCAGGTGGTGATGCAAAATACATCAATGATCTGCAAGGCAATCGTTTGCACGAAGTTTTTTATATTACCGGTAAAAAAGGCACTAAAGATGAAGATAAAAAAATACCAGTAATCGGCCACTATT
>CAYGUI010000032.1:0-13599 GCA_964353115.1 uncultured Gammaproteobacteria bacterium | reverse complement strand
ACGAAAGGGGGGATAACAGCCCACTTATTAAAGGGGGCAGCCCGGCGAAGCAAAGCTGCGCCAGGGCGGGGGTTTTTTCTTGTAAAAATGGTGGGCTTGGCGCCGAAGGAGCGGAGGTTTCCCAAAAACACATTCAAGACTTCCTAATATCAGAGCATAAAAAAAATATTAGCGCGAAAACTTTAAGGCGTAATTTATCATCATTAAAAAGTTTTTTTAAATTTTTACTGAATAAAAAAATAATTTTATCTGATCCAACCTTAGGTGTTAGTGCGCCAAAAGTTAATGAATACTTACCAAAAACTTTTGATGCTGATGAAGTTGGGCAGTTGCTCAATGCAGAGCCAGGATCCGATATTGAAATTCGTGATTTTGCGATGATGGAATTGCTGTATAGTTGCGGCTTGCGACTTTCCGAATTAACTAGTTTAAATATTAATGATATAAAAACAGCAGATAATATTCTGCGAGTAGTAGGTAAAGGTAATAAAGAGCGCTTAATTCCGATTGGAAGATGTGCTTTAACTGCTATAAATAAATGGCTTAATATTATTAAAACTTATCAAAAAGAAGAAAAAGATGCTTTATTTATTTCTATAGGAAAAAGTAATAAAAGAATTTCAAATCGTGCAGTTCAAAAGCGTTTAGAGTTCTATACTAAAAAATTTGGCCTTGATAAAAAACTTCATCCCCATTTATTGCGCCATAGCTTTGCTAGTCATATGTTAGAGTCGAGTGGTGATTTGCGCGCGGTTCAGGAGCTATTGGGTCATAGTGATATTGCCACAACCCAAATCTATACCCAATTGAATTTTCAGTATTTAGCTGATGTTTATGATAAAGCGCATCCGCGGGCGAAGAAGGAAGAGGAGTGAAATCTCCAAATTTGCATCTCCTGCGCTGAAAATCCCCCGCCATATTATCTCCTGCGCTGAAAATCCCCCGCCCGGCTTTCAGCCGTTCTGCCCCCTTTAAAAAGGGGGATCAATTTCTTTATTTAAAAAATTCCCCTTCTCTGAAGGGGACAGCGCGTCAGCGCAGGGGATGAATATGGCGGGGGTTTTTCCCTTTACTTTCACATCAAATCAAGTATAATGTTGTATTAACATAGTATAAAGCCAGGTAACATACAAATCATGGAAATAATAGCTGAAGCTCTAACCTTTGATGATGTTCTTTTAGTTCCCCAAGAGTCTAATGTCTTGCCGCGCGAAGTAGTTACTGAATCTTTCCTGACCAAAAAAATCGTTTTAAAAACCCCATTATTATCGTCAGCTATGGACACTGTAACTGAAGCACGTTTTGCTATTGCCCTGGCTCAAGAAGGTGGTATTGGCGTTCTTCATAAAAATATGTCAGCTGATGATCAGGCTGCAGAAGTGCGTAAAGTTAAGAAATTTGAAAGCGGAATAGTTAAAAATGCAATAACTATTGAGCCAACAGCCACTGTTCGTGAACTAATTGATTTAACAGAAAAATATAATTTCTCCGGTGTGCCAGTAGTATTAGGCGAAAGCTTGGTCGGGATTGTGACCAATCGTGATTTCCGCTTTGAAACTAATTTAGACTTAACAGTTGAAAAAATAATGACGCCAAAAGAGCGGCTAGTGACTGTTAAAGAAGGCACTTCGCGCGAAGTAGTTCTTAAATTAATGCACAAGCATAGAATTGAAAAAATCCTAGTTATCAATGATAGCTTTGAGCTTAAAGGCCTAATTACTGTAAAAGATATTCAAAAAGCTAAAAATAAGCCAAATGCTAGTAAAGATGAATATGGCAGATTATTAGTTGCTGCAGCTGTGGGTACTGGAGTTGATACTGAAATAAGAATAAAGGCTTTGATTGATGCCGAAGTTGATGTAATTGTTGTTGATACTGCTCATGGTCACTCGAAAGGTGTTATTGAGCGAGTACGCTGGATTAAGAAAAAATATCCTGATATGCAAGTTATTGCTGGTAATATTGCAACTGGCGAAGCTGCTACTGCATTAGTTGCAGCAGGTGCTGATGCCGTTAAAGTTGGCATTGGTCCTGGCTCAATTTGTACCACACGTATTGTGGCGGGCGTTGGTGTACCGCAAGTAACAGCTATTCATATGGTTGCTCAAGCTCTAAAAGATACAGGCGTGCCTATTATTGCTGATGGCGGTATTCGTCATTCTGGTGATATTGCCAAAGCTATTGCTGCTGGAGCTCATACTGTTATGATTGGTGGTTTATTCGCTGGAACTGAAGAAGCTCCTGGCGAGGTTGAGCTTTATCAAGGTCGTACTTATAAAGCATATCGTGGAATGGGTTCTTTGGGTGCTATGGGACAATCACATGGTTCATCTGATCGCTACTTTCAAGCTGGAAGTGAACAAGATAAATTAGTTCCAGAAGGAATTGAAGGTCGTGTTGCGTATAAGGGCAGTATGGCTAATATCACTCATCAATTAATTGGTGGTTTGCGTGCTAGTATGGGTTATTGTGGGTGCGCAACTATCGATGAAATGCGCTCTAAATGCAAATTTGTAAAAATTACCAATGCAGGACATCGTGAAAGTCACGTGCATGATGTAGCAATCACTAAAGAAGCGCCAAATTATCGCGGCAATATCGTATAAAAATAATATAGTAGTATGAATATTCACAAAGATTGGATTTTAATTATTGATTTTGGCTCACAGACTACGCAGCTTATTGCGCGTCGTGTGCGTGAGCTTGGCGTTTTTTGTAAAATTTTACCTTATGATTATAATTTTGAGTTTAATGAAACAAAACCGAAGGGAATTATACTGTCAGGTGGCCCGTCTACTGTAACTAAAGATAATACTCCAAGAATTAGTCAAAAATTATTAGATTTAAATTTACCAATTTTGGGAATTTGTTATGGAATGCAAGCTTTAACCCAGCATTTTGGGGGTGAAGTGGTCAATTGTAATATTCGTGAGTTTGGTCATTCAGACTTAAATTTAGACACGCAAAATCAGTTATTCCAAAATATTGATAAAGATATTATTTCAGTGTGGATGAGTCATGGTGATCAAGTAGCAAAATTGCCACAAGATTTTAAAAAAATTGCTGATACCAGTACTGCTCCTTTTGCTGCAATAGCTAATAGTAGTAAAAATATTTATGGCGTACAGTTTCACCCAGAAGTTGAGCATACTTCTTTTGGTAAAAAAATATTAGAGAATTTCATAATTAATATTTGTGGTGCTGATAAGTTATGGCAGCCAGAAAATATTATTGCAGAAAATATCGAAAAAATTAAAAAGCAAGTTGGTGATGATAAAGTTTTATTAGCTTTATCAGGTGGAGTTGATTCATCAGTTGTTGCTGCAATGCTAAATAAAGCAATTGGCAAAAATCTTGTTTGTGTTTTTGTTGATAACGGTTTGCTGCGTCATAACGAAGCAGATCAAGTTATGAATTTATTCAAAGGCAAGCTTGATATTAATTTAATTAAGGTCGATGCTCGTGAATTATTTTTAAACAAACTAAAAGATATTTCTGATCCAGAGCAAAAGCGCAAAATAATAGGTAATTTATTTATTGAAGTTTTTGATAAAGAAGCTGAAAAGTTACAAAATATTAAATGGTTAGCGCAAGGAACTATTTATCCAGATGTTGTCGAATCAGCAGGTACTGAAACTGGAAAATCTGATGTTATAAAATCACACCATAATGTTGGTGGCCTGCCCGAGAAAATGAATTTAAAATTACTTGAGCCACTTCGTGAATTATTTAAAGATGAAGTTCGTCAAGTTGGTCTTGATTTAGGATTGCCAGCAGATTTAGTTTATCGTCATCCATTTCCAGGTCCTGGTCTTGCAGTGCGAGTAATCGGCGATATTAAAGAAAAATATTTAGATATTTTACGTCGTGCTGATCATATTTTTATTGAAGAATTAAGAAAAGCTGATCTATATGAAAAAGTAAGCCAAGCTTTTGTAGTATTTTTGCCGATTAAATCAGTTGCGGTATTGGGCGATGCGCGCGCGCATGAATATGTTGTATCATTACGTGCAGTAGTAACTAATGATTTTATGACAGCAACTTATGCTTATTTAGATCATGAATTTTTAGCAAAAGTTGCCAATAGAATAATCAATGAAATAAAAGAAATTTCTCGAGTAACTTACGATATTTCAAGTAAACCGCCAGCAACAATTGAGTGGGAATAAACATATGACGCAAGCAGAAAAAGATCATTTATTTATGAAAAAGGCTATTAAAATGGCCCATCGTGCAGCATTAGTTGATGAAGTTCCTGTTGGCGCTGTGGTTGAACAATTTGGTCAGATTATTGGTCATGGTTTTAACCATCCAATTCAAAATAATGATCCGTGTGCGCATGCAGAAATTATTGCGCTTCGCGATGCCGCACAAAATATTGGCAATTATCGCATTCCAAATAGTACTTTATATGTAACACTTGAGCCGTGCGCTATGTGTTTAGGTGCAATCATTCATTCAAGAATTGACCGCGTTGTATTTGGTGCGCATGATCCTAAAACAGGAGTTTTAGGTGGTGTTTGTAATATGCTTGAGTTATCACATTGGAATCATCGCCCAGAAGTTTTAGGCGGTGTATTAGCAGAAGAATGTGCTAAGGTTATCCAGGATTTCTTTAGGGAGTTACGCGCGTAGCAGCAATAGGTTCTCCTTCTCCTTCACTTGTTGGTCTGCCTGGATCTTCTGAGCCAAAACTTCTAGTTAAAGGATCGCCTCCTGTTGGCGAAATATTTCCTGTTTCACCATCAAAATCTATATCATCTGGCTTAAATGTTGGAGATGGTGGTGGTGAATTAATATCTTCAATTTTTATAGCCATTTTTAATAAATATAATGGTCCAGCAAAAATAGCAGTTAATATTAACCCCGAAAGAGAATAAGCGCCTGCAGTTACTAACGATGCAGCTGTAACTTTAGCTTTACTCCAAATTACTATATTATTTAAAACTAGCATTGCGTTTGGTGCGATAAATTTATTTAACAAAACAATTATAATTTCTATATTTTGACTGATTGCATATGGCATAAACGCAACAGCTGCAAATGATATTGCTGCACTAATAAAGCCAAAGAATATTCCGAGCGGTTTACCGCCAATATATTCTCCGCATTTATAAGCATGCTGCATGCTTTTTAATGGAAACAATACGGCGCGAGTTATAAGATGAATAGCGCTGGTTAAATAATAAAACGGAACTAAAAGAACTCCTGTAATTTTCAATGCAGCATTATGCTCAGGTTCTATTAAATACGCAATACTATTTTCTAAAGCAACTTTAATTAAACATGGCAAATAAGTTAAGGGTAATCTTATTATATTAAAAAATGATTTTATAATTATGCCAAATAAAACATTTCTTAATGGCTGTAATGTTAATACAGCTTTTACGCGGTATAAATTTCTAAGAGATCTTTGTGATAATTCATACTGAAACTTATTAAATAGAGTGATTTTTTTGGCTTTAACCATTTCATTGCTTGGCCAGCCAAGAAAGTCACGCCATAAAAAATATTTGGTTTCTTTTTCTGATATCGTGGGCAATGTCGGAGATAGTTGATGATTATCTAAAAATTTTTCAGATAGTACTGGCAGCCCAAAAAAAATTTTTAAGAAGTAATTTTTACTATTTCCTGTAAGCTTTTGAAGTAAATTGTAACCTTTTTGATTTCTTTCAATTTTTTGTTCTGATTTATTGGTTTTTATCTCTTCGTCAATTAATAAATTGTGTTCAAAATCAGCATATGTTTGAATAAAGGCAGTGAATGCTGTTTTTGATATACGGCTTTGCTGATATAAATCAGTTCGATATTCATAAATAAATGGAGCTAATTGTAGGGCAATTCTTTTTAATAAAGAGGGGCTTTGTGTAAGCATTGTTGATTAATAAAAATACTAAAAACTGAGCTTATCATTAAATCAACTAACTTGTCAATAGTTGATTAAAATCAATCCGTTACGATATTTAACTGTCTTTATTTTGCAAAAAAAGGTATAATAGAAATTATTTTTAAAGCTTTAAAGTAATTTTTAGGAAATTTATTATGGAGTATAAGTCATTGAATATGTTAAGTAAAGTGGTAAATTTACAAGCATGGCAAAAAACTGTATTAGCTCTAATTTTAGGTATAATTCTTGGATTTTCCCTTGGCCCAAAAGCTGTGATTTTACAGCCAGTGGGCGATTTATTCATTAACGCTATTCACATGCTTATAGTCCCGGTTATTACAACTGCCATAGTCAATGCTATTTTAAATATTGGTGACCACTCAATTAAAATGGGAAAAGTATTAACTAAAGCATTCTTTGTTTATGCTATTAGCATGATTTTTTCTTGTATTTTCGCTGTTTTAGTTGCTAAGTTACTTCATCCAGGGGTTGGGGTGCATTATAATGTTATGGCTAAAGCTCCAAGCACAGTTAAACATTTTCCGACTTTAGGGGAGTCTTTTTCAAATCTTATCCCGCATAATTTAGTTGGTGCCTTTGCCGAGCCAAATATTCTACAAATTTTAATTTTTTCAATGTTATTGGGAGTTGCAATAGTTAAAACTCCGCGCGAAGAAGCTAATTTTGTAGCTAATTTTTTTCGTAGTTTTTATAAAGTAGTTTTTAATTTAGTTCATGTAGTTATGAGTTTTGCACCGTTTGGTATTGCTGCATTACTTGCAGTAACTGTTGGTACTAGTGGTGGAAAAACACTGCTTAATATGATTGCATTTGTCGGTGCTGTTTATATTGCTTGTGCTTCTTATATTATTTTTTATTATGGTTTTATGATTAAGTTTTTTACAAATTTAAAACCGACCAAATTTTTCCAAATTATTTATACTCCTGCGCTTTTAGGCTTTCTAACTTCAAGTAGTGCGGCAACTTTGCCGTTAAGCTTAGATTGTGCAGAAAAAGGTTTGAAAATTAATCGCGGAATTGCTGGATTTTTATTACCACTTGGTAGTAGCTTTAATCTGAATGGTCTTTCTATCTATTTGACTATTGCGACTGTCTTTGCAGCTAATATGTATGATGTAACATTAACTTTTAGTAATTATATAACTATAGCTCTAACTATTATGATGACTGCTATGGGTGCAGCAGCTGTTCCTGGCACAGCGTTAGTTATTATGGGTATTATTATGACATCTGTTGGGGTGCCAATTGGAGCATTGGGTCTCATAGCTGGTGTAGATAGATTTAATGATATGGCACAAACAGGTACTAATGTAATAGGAGACTTATTTTCTTGTTATTTAGTCGCCAATGACAGCGATAGTCAAGAGAAGGAAAAATTAGTATCAAAAGAAATCGAAGTAGAAAAATTTGCTTCTGAAGTCGTCCCTGCTGAATAAGTGCTATAATTTTTTATAATTAACTAAAAAAGAAAAGGATTTTCATAATATTGTGAAAAATAAAAAAATAACTATTTATTCTCCTCAGCCACGAGCATTTATCCCATTATTTTTTATTGAAATGTGGGAGCGGTTTGGTTTTTATGGTATGCAATTTATTCTGATTTTTTTCATGACAGAAAAATTAGGAATAGTAAATTATCTAGCTTTAGAGCAACAAGGCGCTTTTATTTCTTTAGTTTATATATCCCCGATGGTTGGTGGTTGGTTAGCTGATAGAATTTTAGGTATTAAACATACTTTATTAACAGGAGCCTTTTTTCTGGCCTTTGGGTATTTATTATTGGCATTATCAGCACAATTTCTAGCAAACGTTGGACATACCAATGAAACTCTAATTTTATTTTATTCAAGTTTAGGACTCATTATTGTTGGTAATGGCTGCTTTAAACCCAATCCAACTAGCCTATTATCAAAAGCGTATGGCGACAATGATCCTCGTATGGACAAAGGTTATACTCTTTTTTACTTATCAATAAATATTGGCTCGATGGTAGCAATAATTTTTATTCCCTTTATTGCTCTGTATTATGGTTATCCAACAGCCTTTGGTTTATGTTCTTTAGGGCTATTTATTGGGATATCAAATTTTTTACGCAAATGGAGCTTATTTGATAATTTAGGCTCTGATCCTGATTTTGATCCGCTGCATTACGCTATAAAAGCCGGAATAATCATTTCTTTATTATTGCTGACCTTAATTTTTGGTGGTCTTGTATATTATGTTTCAATTGCAAATTATCTTTTTAATGCCACAGTAATCATTGTTGCAGCGTTATTACTTTTCTTATCTTTTACAGTTGATGATGAGTCAGCAACTAAGATGCGAGCATGCTTAATACTAATAGCCATCAGCGTCATATTTTGGATTATTTATAATTCATTATTTGGTGTAGTTAATTTATTTGTAAAATACCATGTTGATCGTCATCTTTTTGGTTATGAAATACCAGCACCAAGTTTTGCCATATTTGATCCATTATCAATTTTAATTCTGGGTCCATTGATGAATAAATTATATGAAAAACTACATGCTAAGAATATTAATTTTACCATTCCATGGAAATTCGCTTTTGGAATGATAGCAGCGGCACTTAGTATGTTTGTTTTCACTTTAATGAAATTTGTACAAGTTGATTCCGTGGTTAGCATGCAATATATTGTGCCAATTTATGTTCTTGTTGGAATAGCTGAATTATTAGTTGCTGCAATTGGTTTGTCGATGATTGCAAAGCTTGCCCCTGAAAAATATTTAGGGCTCATGTATGGTGCTTTATTATTGGCTGTTGCAGTTGGTGGGTGGTTATCAGGGCAGCTTGGGAAAGTTTTAAAAATTCCAACAGAGCATAATGCAGCTTTGCTAGCTACTAGTTTTAATGATTATATAGTTGTTTTTACAAAATTGGGTATTTTGACTTTGTTTGCTGCCTTGTTAGCAATGCTAATTGCTCCTTATGTTTCGCGTCAAACTGGAGAGCTGGATTCTGATCGTCATGATCCGCATAATGTTGTTGAGGATAGTATATAACCTGGATTCCCGCCTTCGCGGGAATGACGTAGTATTGCGGGAATGACGTAGTATTGCGGGAATGACGTAGTATTGCGGGAATGACGTAATTTTGCGGGAATGACGTAGTAATATATAATATACAAATGAATTCAGAAGTATTACATTCAAGAAGAATACGCAGTTTCGCTAAGCGTAGTGGTAAGTTAACTCAAGCTCAAAAAGAAGAATTAAAAAAAGATTTTTCTGATTATAAGTTGCCGATTGATAAAGAATGGGATTTGAATAAAATCGCGCAAAATCAACAGGTTGCATTTGAGATAGGCTTTGGTAATGGCGATAATTTGATTATGCAGGCGCAAAATAATCCAGATAAATTGTTTATCGGCATTGAGGTTTATACATTAGGTATTTATCAGCTTTTACGCAAAGCAGCCACGCAAAATATCAAAAATATTAAAGTAGCAGAAGGAGATGCTGTTGAAATTTTACAGCGTTGCGTTCCAGATGCTAGCCTTTCTCGGTTGGTGCTATTATTTCCTGATCCTTGGCGTAAAAAGCGTCATCATAAAAGACGTATAGTGCAGCCAAATTTTGCACAAATTGTTGCTCAGAAACTAAAAGATGGCGGTACTTGGCAAATGGCGACTGACTGGCAAAATTATGCTGAATATATGCTTGAAGTAATGGAAATGTGTCCAGAATTTATTAATAGATTTGGTGTTTGTAATTTTGCACCAAATGGTTTTGAGCGGGTAATTACCAAGTTTGAGCAGCGTGGAATAAAATTAGGACATAACGTTTGGGATTTAATTTATGATAGAAAAAATAGAGCTTAGTGGAACCCCTAAAGAAATGGGGCTAGCTTTTGGTGAGCAATTTCGCGATAAAATTCAACAATTTGCAGAAACAAGAATGAAAAGAACGCGTATTTTCCTTGAAACTTACGGCGTAGTTGAAATTCTAGATGAAGAAATATTAAAAATTAGTAAATCTTTATTGGTAGAGCATGAAAAATATAATAAAGATTTATGGGAAGAGTTCTGTGCGATCGCTTCTGGTGCAAATATATCACCGGAAAAATTATTAATATGCCAAGGGTATACTGATGTACGTGATTATATTTTTAAACTTAAAGGGCATAATGATATTTCAATGAGAGTCCCTGGCTGCTCAGCATTTATGCAGCCTGCAGCAATGACTAAAGATAATGGAGTTTTATGTGGTCAGACTTGGGATATGTCGCTTGAAGCAGTAGATTTTTTATTAATGGTTCATAAAAAACCAAAAAATGGTCTTGAGACTCTGTGTTTAACTACTACAGGATGTTTTTCATTAATTGGTTTAAATAGCGCAGGAATTGCAGTTGGGAATACTAATTTATTACCGAATGATGCAAAGCCAGGTGTTCATTATTTATGCACTATTACCAATGCCTTGCAGCAAAAGACTTTAGTTGATGCTAAAAATAGTATTATTAATACTAATAGATTATCAGGTCACAGTTTTTATTTGGCATCAGAGCAAGAAGGTTGTATTTTAGAAACTACTGCAGATACTTATCAAGAGTCCCCGTTAACTTTTTTCCCGTTAACGCAAACCAATCATTATAGAGATGAAAAGTTACGTGAGCGTGAAATATATATGCCGCAAGAAAAATATCTAAATTCGTTATATCGTTTGGGCCGCATGACAGCTAATTTTTCATCTAAAAATAGTTGGACAATGGATGATTGTTGGCAAGCAATGAGTGATAATACCGAAAATAGCTGGCGTGCGTGTGTTTGCGATGAAGATTTTAGTGGACAGTTTAAAGAATTTGCCACAGTTGCAACAATAGTTTTAAATCCTAAAGAGCGCAAACTGTGGGTCTGCGCTAAAGGTGCGCTTAACGGTGAGAAGGAAGAATACGCGTTGTAGGTACTGGAATTAGCGCAAAATTTTCTTTTCTTATCTTTGTTGCAGAGCTTGTTTCTTTATTTATTGATAATATTTTTGCTAAAAGAGACTTATTACGTGGAGCAATAAAAATAGGTTGTGCTAAGCCCCAGGCTTTTACTGTACTAAGCTTGGGAATATTTTCTGACATATAAATCATAAATGCTTTTAAAGTTTCGCTACGTAATTCCCCTTGCCATAAATATTTATCTTCTTTTTTAAGTTGTAATTGTGCAATTGATAAAAATAAGTTATTTAATTTTGAAACTTTATTTTCACGCTGATCTTCTGCAAAATCAGGAGCTGTGATTAAATATTTTTGTTTAGTAACATAATGACGTATTGCTTCATTGATAAAATCAACGGCTTCTTGTGGCCATTCCAGTTCTTCAAGTTCTTTTAGTGGATTTTCAAAATTTAAGATTGTTTGATCAATCAATTCAAGTAAGTTTGGATTAATATTTTTTGTTTCAATAAACTGCCGTAATAAATAAGCAAAAATTAGTATGTTTTTCTTATGCCCATTAGATTTTGGTATTAAGCTAAGAATATTTGCTATATCTAGATTTGGCTGTGATACCAAAAAATTAAATACTTCAAGACTTACGCTATCATCACAAGCTAAATTTAGTGGTGTTGGATGATTCTTCCATTTTTTATTTAGGATTAATTTATAGTGATCTAGTGATATTTTTTTTGCATAAGATAGCAATAATTTTATTTGCTCTAATTGATTATGTATAACAGCAAAATGAATATCAGATTTACCTTCAATTTGAAAAAGTGTAGTTGGTATGGCGCCTTTTTCTAATAATATTCGAAGATAATCTGTTTTATTTAATTGAGCGGCGATTAATAATGCGTGAGCATATGGATCTTTATATTGCGGGGTTACTGCTCGATCATATATTGGCAACTCCGATAAAGCATCTTGCATATTGTCGTATCTAACCATATGTATAAGTCCAGATAGTGGCATTTTTTGAGGATCAGACGGATCAATGACTTCAGAGAGAAAGTCAGCTCCTTTGTTTATCAATGAGGCTACTATTTCGCCTTTTCTAGAAAAAATAGCTTCATGTAAGCTACTTTTATAGATAACCTCGAATATTATTCGATTTAGTGTTTCATTAGGTTTTATCGAGCCTTTTTCTATTGTCTGGCGGCAAGAAGGGCATTTATTTGTGGTACATTTAGCTAGTTCTTTTTGCTCAAAAGTATGGCCGCAGGGGGTTATTACTGGTGATATTATAGTTTCTAGGGTTATCGGGCAGGTTATGGTATCTTTGATTAGTTTTGTAAGATCAGTCCTACTTATATCTGGTGTGCCAGATATAACATCTTGAATTTTAAGGGATAATTCTTGTGATAAATAATCATTTGTAGCTTGTTTTTCTAAAATTTTTTGAACTTCTCCTAACACAAAGACTCCAGGTTTTATTATAAATTTTATCTCTTGACTTAAGCTTGTCTTGACACTAATATATGCTATTTAATTGCTATATATTATCAAAAAACTATCTAAATAGCTAACAAAAAGAGGTTTAAAATGCGTGCGGATATTCACCCGAATTATCATACAGTTACAGTAAAGTGCTCTTGTGGTGGTACTTTTGAGACCGGATCTACTATAAAAGGAGACTCTTTATTATTAGAAGTATGCTCTTCTTGCCACCCATTCTATACTGGTAAGCAAAAATTACTAGATACAGGTGGTAAAGTTAACAAGTTTAAAGACAGATTTGGAGCTTTCTCTCTTTCTGCTGCGACTAAGAAGAAAGACGAACCAAGCAACGAGAAAGGCGAACAAGCTTAAATGGCTAATAAAGCCTTGGCACAAGGCGATAAGCACTTGTGCCCGTTGGTTTCTAATGTCCCACATGCTGCCGGACAAATTTTCTCAAATTGCTCAACTAGTGTTTTTATAAATGATACGCCTTTGGCTACTGTTGGTTCAAAAATTCAGTGCAAAGACGGAAGTTTTACATCAATAATCTCAGGCTCAAGTAAAGTTTTTGTTGAAGGTCAGGCTCTTGCGACAGATGGCAGCAAGACAGATCATAATGGCCAATTAATAGCTTCAAATAGTATATTAGAATTATCATGAACAATTACGGCGTTTTATATATTGTCGCAACTCCAATCGGCAATTTGAAAGACATTACTTTGCGTGCGCTAGAAATTCTAAAAAATGTTGATGTGGTGTTGGCAGAAGATACGCGTCACAGCAAAATATTATTTCAAGAGTATAGTATTTTAACCCGGCTTATTTCTTTTCATGATCATAGTGAGCGTGAAAAAACAGCTAGAGTTATTGATGAGCTTAAAGCTGGAAAAAATATTGCTTTAATTTCAGACGCTGGTACTCCATTAATAAATGATCCTGGTTATACTTTAGTAAAAACTGCGCGCGAAGAGAATGTTAAAGTGGTGCCTGTCCCTGGGGCTAGTGCATTAATTTCGGCGTTAAGCGCAGCAGGGCTGCCAACTGATAAATTTTGTTTTTACGGTTTTTTCCCACTTAAACAAAACAACTCTCAGGATATTTTATTAAAAATTAAAAGTAGCACTGCAACTAGCATTTTTTATGAATCTCCTAAAAGAATTATAAGTACTTTAAATTTTATAAATAATATTTTAGGGGATAATAAAATAATTTCTATAGCAAAAGAACTTACTAAAACTTTTGAATTAATTTTAACCGATTCAGTTTCTAATATTTTAAAAATATTAACTGAAAAACCCGATAT
>CAYGUI010000031.1:0-14854 GCA_964353115.1 uncultured Gammaproteobacteria bacterium | reverse complement strand
GGAATGACGGAGACGCTGTGGGAATGACGGAGAAATAATGGACAAAAGATATTTAATAGTTGATATAGAAGGTACAGAATTAACACAAGAAGATAAAGAAATATTAAAGCACCCTGCTATTTACGGGGTTATATTATTTTCTCGTAATTTTAAAAATATAGAGCAAATAAAAAAATTAAATAAAGAAATTAAAAGCTTAAAAAATCCTGAGCTTCTTATTGCCATTGATCATGAGGGTGGAATAGTACAAAGGATTAAAGAGCCACTAACTATCTTACCAGCAGCTAAATATTTTGGTGATCAATATGATATTGATCAAGAAAAAGCCTTAAATGAATGCTTTTCAACAGGAGCAACTATGGCTCGTGAATTAAAAAGCATAGGAATTGATTTTAGCTTTGCTCCTGTAATAGATAGATATAATTCGTCAAGTAGCGTGCTATCAACTAGAGCCTATCACTATGATCCAGAAATAATTTCTCAACTTGCAAAACAGTTTTCACTAGGTGCTAAAAGTGAAGGAATGTTTACTGTTGGCAAACACTTTCCTGGCCACGGCAGTGTAAATGAAGATTCACATTTACAAACTCCAACATCAAATTTAACCTTAAAAGAACTAGAAGAAAAACATTTAAAACCATTTATAAAATTAAAAAACAATATATCTAGCTTCATGACTGGACACATTATTTTTCCCAATATAGACCTAGAAATGGTTACCTTTTCTAAGTATTGGCTAACACATTTATTACGCGATAAATATAAATATAGAGGACTAATTTTTAGTGATTGCTTGAATATGCAAGCCGCTGTGCAACAATATCCTAATGTTAAAGAGCGAGTAACCCGTGCTTTAAATGCCGGAGTTGATGTTGCCTTACTATGCAATGACAGGAATTCAGTTATAAAAGTAATTTCTTGAAAGAATTATATTAAAAAGTAAAAGCTAGCATGTATTGTTGCTGGTGTAAATTGAACTTCTAGACCATAGGAACTTAGAATATCAGTCATAAATAAGATCGAAGGTACTGGAAGAATTGGAGATATTTTCCAAAAAGAACTAGATGATATATTTTTATTATAATAACTAGAGGAAGATACCAAGCTAAGCCTGTACCCAAACCCTACTGAAATTCTATTATGATATTCTTTTCTAAACCAAAGACGATTGTATCCTATTAAAACTGCTCGGTTATACATCGTATCAAAAAAAGTTCCGAATGCGAAATTTTTATAGGTAAATCCGACTAACTTATTATGAAAGTTACCATCATAATTGATCATAGCATCAATAGTGCGCATATAATGAACGGTATACATATCAAGAAAAATTGCTGGTGGAAAATCTTGACCAACAATTTTTCTTAAAATATCTTTAGAAGAATATAAGGGGCTGCTCCAAAAAGATAAAAAAAATAATATAAATTTAAATATACAATGTCTTTGTCTGTAACGACTCAAACCCTTTATTCCTAAAATTATTTTAAATTACACAAATAAAGTATAGTATATTATTTTTTAGCTTTTTATAGTCTTCCTTGCCTTTTTGGTTTTTTTCTTAATAGCGTTTAAATTCAAAGCTATAGCAAAAACCTCATCAATCCATTTAACCTGACAGATATTTAAATCTTTAATTACATTTTCAGGTATTTCTTTTAAATCCTTACCATTTTCTTTTGGAATAAGAACTGTCTTAACCCCTGCACGGCGCGCCGCTAATAATTTTTCTTTTAATCCACCGATTGCTAATACTTCACCACGTAAAGTAATTTCACCGGTCATAGCAACGTCATGTTTTATTGGTACACCAGATAAAACTGAGGCCAATGCCGTACACATTGCGATACCAGCACTTGGACCATCTTTTGGGGTAGCTCCTTCTGGAACATGGATATGAATGTCTTGTTTTTCATGAAATTCTTCATCAATACCTAATTTTGCCGCACGACTTCTAATAACCGTTGCAGCAGCTTGAATTGATTCCTTCATCACATCGCCAAGTTGTCCTGTTGAGGAAAAATTACCTTTACCAGAAGTTGCAACTGCTTCAATAGTTAATAATTCACCACCAACCTCAGTCCATGCAAGACCATTAACTTGACCTACTTGATCTTTTTTATCAACAGTATCATACATGAATTGCTTAACGCCTAAATATTTTTCTAAATTAGTTTTAGATACTGTAACTTTGCGTTTTTTACTAGTTAAAATTTCTTTTACTACTTTACGGCAAATTTTTGAAATTTCACGATCAAGACCACGAACACCTGCCTCACGGGTATAATGTCTAATAATTTCAGTTATTACTTCTGGCTTAATAACAATTTCTTTATCTTTTAATCCATTACTTTTAATTTGCTTTGGAACTAAATATTTTTCAGCAATCCTAAATTTTTCATCTTCCGTATATCCAGCAATCGTAATGATCTCCATACGGTCTAATAATGGCTCAGGAATATCAAAAGAATTAGATGTTGCTACAAACATTACTTCTGATAAATCATAATCAACATCTAAGTAATGATCATTAAAGGCAGTATTTTGCTCAGGATCTAGTACTTCTAATAAGGCTGATGCCGGATCACCACGAAAATCCATAGCCATCTTGTCAATTTCATCTAATAAAAATAACGGATTTTTTGTACCACATTTAGAAATTTTTTGTAAAATTTTGCCTGGCATAGCACCAATGTAAGTTTTACGGTGACCACGAATTTCAGCCTCATCACGCACGCCACCTAATGAAAACCGCACAAAATCACGATTTGTCGCTCGAGCAATTGAACGTGCAAGTGAAGTTTTACCAACTCCCGGAGGACCGACCAAACATAAAACAGCACCCTTTTGCTTTTTAACACGCTGATGCACCGCTAAATATTCTAAAATACGCTCTTTTACTTTTTCTAATCCATAATGCTCTTCTTCCAATATATCTTGAGCGTTATTAAGATCTTCTTTTAATTCTTTGTACTTATCCCATGGAACTTGTAACATACAATCGATGTAATTACGAGAAACTGTAGCTTCAGATGACATTGCTGGCATCATTTTTAGTTTTTTAAGCTCAGCATCGGCTTTTTCTCGAGCTTCTTTTGGCATATTAGCCGTTTCAATTTTTTTAGCTAATTCAGCGATTTCATTATCTTCTTCATGATCTTCATTACTAGCGCCTAATTTATTAAGCTCTTCATTAATTATTCTTTTTTGCTCATTAAGATAATAGACATGCTGGCTTTCTTCCATTGAATCTTTAACTCGGCGTTTAATTTTACGCTCCATTTCCAAAATATCTATGGCTGAATCGAATAGCTCAGCTAATTTCTCAAGACGTTTAGTAATATCAGTTATTTCAAGAATACTTTGCTTATCAGCAAGCTTTAATGGCACATGAGCAATTATTGTATCGGCTATTTTTCCTGGATCATCAATACCACTAACAGAATTAAGAATTTCAACTGGAACTTTAGTATTAAGTTTAAGGTATTTTTCAAACAAATCTAAAACAGCCTGTACTAAATTAACGTTATCAGGCGCTTTTAAATTATAAGAAGGCTCTTCTACAATTTTTGCGGCTAAATAACCACCATCAATTTCAAGCTTAACAATCTCCTCTGCACGAGCACGCTCAACACCTTCAACTAGAAGCTTTATCGTTCCATCAGGAAGCTTCAATAACTGCAATATAGTGGCTAATGTACCAAAGTTATAAACATCATCAATTCCCGGCGTTTCAAGTTCTGAATCTTTTTGAGCAGTTAGGAAGAAAACTTTTTGTTGTTGCATTGCTGCTATTAAAGCATTTACCGAATGCTCACGACCAACAAATAAAGGGATAACCATCCCAGGAAATATATTAATACCTTTCAGTGGTAAAATTGGAATTAAATCAGAATGTTGGTTTTCAAGATCTTTAGCCGACATATTTTCTCCGTTTTGGATTAAATTTACTTATCCTCATAATAAGTATAGATTATGTCTCAGAATATGAGGGCTAATATAGATTTTTCTAGGATAATTTACGCAAAATCAACTTGATTTTTCGGCAGAAGTACCATTCTTTTTATTTTTGCTATTACTATTGTTTAAATATACTAATTTTGGCTTAGAAGCACCATTAATAACACTTTCATCAATAATAACTTTTTCAACATTTTCAAGAGATGGAATTTCATACATAGTATCTATCAATACAGATTCCATAATAGATCGCAAACCACGAGCTCCAGTTTTACGCTCCATCGCTTTTTTAGCAATGGCTCGAAGCGCTTCATCACGAAATTCTACTTCAACTCCGTCATAGGAAAATAATTTTTGGTATTGCTTAACAAGAGCATTTTTAGGCTCATTTAAAATTTGAATTAAGGCTTCTTCATCCAATTCATCGAGATTAGCAATAATAGGCAAACGTCCAACAAATTCAGGAATTAAACCAAATTTAATTAAATCTTCGGGCTCAACACCTTTTAGTGTTTCAGTTAATTGCTTACCACTTTTAGCACTATGAACTTCAGCATGAAAACCAATACCATTTTTCTCAGAACGCTCACGAATGATCTTATCAAGACCTGCAAAAGCACCACCACAAATAAACAAAATTTTAGAGGTATCTACTTGTAAAAACTCTTGTTGTGGATGCTTACGCCCACCTTGCGGCGGAACAGCTGCTACAGTCCCCTCAATTAACTTTAATAAAGCTTGTTGTACTCCTTCGCCTGATACATCACGTGTAATTGAAGGATTTTCAGATTTTCTAGTAATTTTATCAATTTCATCGATATAAACTATACCAGTCTGTGCCTTATCAACATCATAATCACATTTTTGTAAAAGTTTTTGAATAATATTTTCAACGTCTTCACCAACATACCCAGCTTCAGTCAAAGTAGTTGCATCAGCAATTGCAAATGGAACATTCAATAATCTAGCTAATGTTTCAGCAAGTAATGTTTTTCCACTACCAGTTGGTCCTATAAATAAAATATTACTTTTACCAATTTCTACATCATCACCATCTTTTTTCCCAAAAGATTTAATTGATTTTAAGCGCTTATAATGATTATAAACAGCAACTGCTAAAGATTTTTTAGCATCTTGCTGTCCAATTACATATTCATCTAAAGTTTGTTTAATTTCATGAGGAGTTGGCAATTTTGCCTGACTATCATCAGAAGAAGATCCATCAGAAATTTCTTCATGTAAAATATCACCACACAAGCTAATACACTCATCACAGATATATACAGAAGGACCGGCAATTAATTTTTTTACTTCATGCTGACTCTTTCCACAAAAAGAACAATATAAAACTTTACTTGAATCGCCTTTTTTACTTTTAGTCATAACAGATATCTTAATTTAAGCTCTTTTTTCTGGATTTTCTACTGAAGACGGACGTTTATCTAATACTGAATCAACGATACCATAATCTTTAGCTTCTTGTGCACTCATAAAGAAATCACGATCCGTATCTTTAGCAACGCGATCTAAAGGTTGGCCAGTGTGCTCTGCGAGCAATCTGTTCATTTTATCTTTAATACCTATAATTTCTTGGGCATGAATCGCTATATCAGAGGCCTGCCCTTGAAATCCACCCAAAGGTTGATGAATCATGACACGAGAATTAGCTAAAGAATGACGTTTACCTGGAGCTCCACCAGCTAATAAGAAAGCACCCATACTAGCAGCTTGGCCAATGCATAAAGTACTAACATCTGGCTTTATAAATTGCATAGTGTCATAAATTGACATTCCAGCAGTTACTGAGCCACCTGGTGAATTAATATAAATTTGGATATCTTTATCAGGATTTTCAGATTCTAAAAATAATAATTGGGCAACTATCAAATTTGCCATATTATCTTCAACTTGACCAACTAAAAAAATTACTCGCTCTTTTAATAAACGTGAATAAATATCGTATGAGCGCTCACCACGAGAAGATTGCTCGATTACCATAGGAACCAAACCACCAACAGCTTGATAATTAATATTATCTATAATTTTTTTAGTCATAAAAATATCCTTTTATATAAACTTATTTAATTATAGAAGAATAATCAGCAACTTTCTCTTTGACTTTTGCTTCTTCTAATAATTTTGCAACAAGCTTATCTTCTAACACAGAATTTTGCATTGCACTATAAGCTTTTTGATCTTTATTATACCAATCGATTAACATTTGTGGATTAGGGAAATCTTTAGCCATATCTTCAATTTTAGCTTTAACTTCACTATCAGTTACATCAACTTTATTTTCACGAGCATACTCAGCTAATAATAATTGTAATAATACTCGTTTACGAGCAACTACAGATAACTCTGAACTATCAAAATTATCTTCATCTATATCTTGCTTGTAATAATGCTTATATTTTTCTTTTTCTTGAGCAATAATTGCTGATTTTTGCTCTTTAACCAAAGATTCTGGTACGTCAGTATCATTTTTTTCACATAACTGCTCAAATAATTGTTCTTTTATTTTACCAGAGATAATATCTTCAGCTTGTTTTACTAAGAAACCTTTAATGTTTGTTTTTAGAGTTTCTAAACTACCGTCTTCTGCTCCAAATTTCTTACAAAATTCTTCATCAGTATCAGCTAACTTAGGAGTTTTAATGCTTTTAACTGTAATATCAAAAGACACATCTTTACCTTTAATGTGTTCAGCATGGTATTCTTCTGGGAACTTTAAATTTAAAGTAGATTGTTCATCCAATTTTAAACCAACAATACCTTCTTCAAAACCTGGAATCATAGAATTAGAACCAATCTCTAACTCAAAATCACTAGCAGTACCGCCTTCTAATGGTTTTCCATCAACTGTACCAGCAAAATCAATTTTTACTTTATCACCAGATTTAACTTTTTTACCATCAGACCAAGATGCTGCTTGTTTTTGCAGCTTTTTAATTTCTGCATCAACTTCTTTATCAAAATTCTTTACTACTAATTTTTCTACTTTCAATCCAGTAGTTTTAATATCTTTTATTTCCGGATAAACTTCAAAAATTGCACTGTAAACAAAATCTTCACTCAAACCATCTTTTTCTATATCAATTTCAGGTCTTTGTGCAGGAACTAAATTCTTGTCTTTTAAAGCGTTAGGAAGAGTTTCATTGATTACGTCATTACTCACATCAAATAAAGCACTTTTTTCAAAATGCATTTTTAATACTTTTGCAGGAATATGACCTTTTCGAAAACCATCGATCTTAGCGTCTTTTTTATATTTATTATTTAAAGTTGCATCCACTTTAGATGTTATATCTGACTTTGGAATAGTTACAACTATTTTTTTCTTAAGATTAGATAAGTTTTCAAGAGAAACTTGCATAACAACACCTTATTTTTTTAAATGTATGGTGCGAAAGGAGAGACTCGAACTCTCACAGGTTGCCCCGCTGGAACCTAAATCCAGTGCGTCTACCAATTCCGCCACTTTCGCATTGTATTATAAATGGGGTGAACGATGGGGCTCGAACCCACGACCACCGGGATCACAACCCGGGGCTCTACCAACTGAGCTACGTCCACCACTGATCTCACGCTTGCCTTTTATGGCGCGCCAGGCAGGATTCGAACCTGCCACCCTCGGCTTAGAAGGCCGATGCTCTATCCGAATGAGCTACTGGCGCTTAAATAAAAACAAATATCGGGGCAGAGGGATTTGAACCCCCGACCCTCTGGTCCCAAACCAGATGCGCTACCAAACTGCGCTATGCCCCGCTCGATATATTCCACAAGATGATACTAACTCTTTCAATTTTAGTCAATTATTTTTGAAAAAAAATGTGTTAAAATCAGCTCCATGAATAAAAAAAATCAACCTATTATAGTAACTTACGCCCTTCCATACGCTAACGGACAATTACACCTTGGTCATATGCTCGGAGCCGTGCAAACTGATATTTGGACTCGCACACAACGACTTACCGGTACTACATGCTACTTTATTTGCGGTGATGATGCCCATGGCACCCCAATTATGCTACACGCCCAAAAATTAGAAATTGCGCCAGAAGAATTAATAGCCAAATATTTAATTTCTCATCAATCTGATTTTCTAGATTTTAATATTTCTACTGATAATTATTACACCACTCACTCTAATGAAAACAAAGAGTTAGCTGAAAAAATTTATTTAGAATTAAAAAATAATAATTTAATTACTGTAAAAAACATAAAACAAGCCTACGATGAAGCTAAACAGATGTTTCTACCTGATAGATTCATCAAAGGAACTTGTCCAAAATGTAAGGCTGAAGATCAATACGGAGATAGCTGTGAGGTATGCGGATCGACTTATTTGCCATCAGAATTAATCAATCCTAAATCAGTTTTATCCGATACTACCCCAATAGAAAGAGATTCTGAGCATTATTTTTTTGAATTACCTAAATTAGAAGATTTTTTGAAAAAATGGACGACAGATAATCATCTACAACCAGAAGTTGCACATAAAATGGCTGAGTGGTTTGAGGCAGGTCTTAAAAACTGGGATATTAGCCGCGATGAGCCTTATTTTGGCTTTAAAATCCCCGGCACAGAAAATAAATACTTTTATGTATGGCTTGATGCACCAATTGGCTATATCGCCAGTTTTAAAAATTTTTGTGAAAAAAATAACTTAAAGTTTGCTGATTTTTGGCAAGAAAATAGTAATCATCAGCTTATCCACTTTCTTGGCAAAGATATTACTTATTTTCATGCTCTATTTTGGCCAGCCATGCTACACGCCACAAAGTTAAAAACTCCAGATAAAGTTTATGTTCATGGATTTTTAACAATAAATGGCAAAAAAATGTCAAAATCTCGTGGAACTTTTATTAACGCACGTGACTATCTTGAGCAAGCTCAACCTGATTATTTACGCTATTATTTTGCGGCAAAATTAAATAATAAAGTTGAAGATTTTGATCTTAGCACCGAAGATTTTGTTAATCGCGTTAACGCAGACTTAATAAACAAAATAGTTAATATTGCCTCAAGAAGTGCAAAATTTATTAACAAATTTTTTGATAATAAACTTAGCAATAAATTAGATAATACCGGCGAAGAATTATTTAAAAGTTTTATAGCCAAAAAACAAAAGATTATAGATTTATACTTAAATCGCGAGTACTCCCAGGCTATTAAAGAAATTATGGCTCTTGCTGATCTAGCCAATCAATATATAGATAATCAAAAACCATGGATTTTGGCAAAAGATGAAAATACTCGCGATGAAGTACAAAATATTTGTACAGTGAGCTTAAATTTATTCAAAATTTTAATTAATTACTTAACTCCTGTTGTACCTGAGCTTGCAGAAAAAAGTTATCAGTTTTTGAATATTAAATTTGATTCTTGGAATGATATTGATAGCAAATTATTAAATCATGAAATACAAGAATTTAAGCCTTTAATGAACAGATTAAATTTAGATGATGTTAAAAAAATATTTGATCGATCAGAATAAATGCGTGGGCTGCACCAAGTGCCTTGCCCCATGCCCAACCGATGCAATAGTTGGTGCAGATGAACAACTACACATTATCATGCCTGAATTTTGCATTGGTTGCGGCTTGTGTGTTCCACCTTGTCCGATGGATTGCATTAGCGTAATAGAAACAGATAATATTTTAGCTGATAAAGAAATTATTAAAACTCGCTCGAAACTTCACAAAGAACGATTACAAAATCGTCGCGAACAAAAAGATATTCGCGACAAAAGATCTAAAATTGATAAAAAAGATTTACTGAGTAGGATTATCTCTCAAGCATAATATGCTCAGCAGATTTCATTGCATCCACAGGAATAAATTTACCATCTGGCAGCTTACCTCTTGTTGCAGTTAGAATATCTTTAATCATCGTATGCACAACCCTGCCATCAGCTTTTATCCTAGCAACCGTTGTGTTAGAGCAAGGAGAACTCCCACTTCTTAGCCCAGAGAAAATTCTATTACGACACATATCTTCATCAGAGCTAGTAGCATCTAAACGAGATAAATTATGTGTTAATTTAAATTTGTCAATTTTATCTTTTAAAAAATAAATCAACCCCTTAACCCAAGTTCTTCTATGACCATCTGTACTAACATATTCTAAAACTCTTTCAGCGCATACCTGAGCCAGCAATCGATTATCTTCTGGAGATAACTCGACCAAACATGCACTGATAGTCGATGCTATTTGATATCCAATTTCCTCTAAGACTTTTTCAAGTGTCTCCAGATCTTTCGCTAATTTAGACACATAAAAAGCCATTGCAATACTCCTACTTCTTTCCAAACCTTCAGATGTAAGCTTACCAAGAAATGCAAAAGCGGCAACACTAAAGCCCATAGTTGACATATACGAATATGATGATGCCTTTAATGCTTCACTTATCAATGGTGTTTCTCTTCTTTCTTGCATAGCCGCAATCTTTGATCTGCTTCTTGAATATTCAGCTTTTATTCGCTCAGAAAAAGCAGAAACAAAATTTCTAATATTAGGATGTTGTGAATGTTTCTTATAATCTTCTATATTAGCATTCAATGCTTCATCGATTATTCTTGCAGAATGGCCTCGAATAAATTGAATAGTTTTATTTATAGGATCTATATTTGGTGATTTGTTTTTATAATTAATTTTTTCACTTTCCATAATATCATCAACTATTTCATGAAAAACTATGTCACCTTGACTTAATCTCTTATGAAAATCATCGCGAATCGAAAGTAAAAATTTACTATCTTTTTTCAATCCTATATCAGAACAAAACCTGCTGTAAAAATGCTCTAGCTTGTTTGAATCATCAAGAATATCCATAAATTTTTCATTTTCACATAACACCGCTATAAAACATTTTTTAAAAAAATGAAAATACTTATCTTCAGGAGCATCAAATCCAAATATCCCATAAATTAATCTGCGACTATATCCCATATTTTGATATTGAATAGGAAATTCAACATATTTAGATGTCACCTCATTAACACAATCTTTAACTTGCTGACGATAAAAACGTTCGAAATATATTTTTAAACCATTTAACTTGTCGCTTATTTTTATTTTTCGTTCATTAACTTCGTCTGCTGAAAGTATTTTGTATTCTTTAAAATATTCATCTATTTCCTGACAATCTTCTCGAAACAAAGCAAAATTTTCTATTTCTCCTAATTGAGCTTGGCGTTGTAGGCACTTTAAAAAAAGATAATATGCTTGTTCAATAAATATATCTACCTTTTCATCACCATCTTCTTGAAGTTCAGATAAAGCATCAAATAAAATATTTAAATCTCGATACGCTAAATCATAACGCCCAATATTCCATTTCAAATTTTCTTTTATATTTTTTAATTGTGACTCTATTAATTCTATTGATACACGCTCTTTTTCTCGGTGTAATTCACCAAACTCTTGTACTTCACTAAGAACAGTTTTTGATGAAGCTGAAGAGTCATGGGCTGCAGCGGTAGCTGCTGATGGAACTAATCGTGGCGTTTTTTCTTCATTAACTAATTTTTCAGATACTGCTTCCATAGCACTGTTTAATAGTGCTGAGTTAGCGCTACCATCATAACGACTACGAGAACTTGAAGAAGAGCCGCCTGAAACTAATCCCGATATCCCTTTACGTAGACCATGCCCTGAAAATCCTGAAAACATCTCTCAGCCTCCTTTTAGGTATAATATTTTAAAGATAAAACAATACGTTATATTTTGCAAATATTTTAGAATTTAGGATATAATCTTGCGATGAATATCCTAAAAAACAACCCCCTTTTATTCCCCTTAGCGCTAGTTTTATACGAAATTACGGTATATGCATCTAACGATATGTATTTACCAGCAATTTTGCAAATGCAGCATGACTTCAATACTACGCCAGAGCTTGCCCAGGCTACAGTGACTGCCTTTGTTTTAGGATCAAGCTTTATGCAAGTCATTGTTGGGCTATTAAGCGATAAAATTGGACGCCGTCCTGTATTACTTGTCAGTGCAATGGTCTTTGTTTTTGCTACAGTTTTATGTGCTCTAGTCAATGATATTAATTCTTTTTTAGTAACACGCTTTATTCAAGGCTCAGTAATTAGTGGAATTTTTTCAGCCGGTTATGCCGCAATTCATGAACTTTTGGAAACTAAACAAGCGATTAAAACTCTAGCCTGGATGTATAGCATAACTATTTTAGCGCCGGGATTGGGGCCTTTAGCGGGCTCTGGATTGTTATTATTATTTGATTCATGGCGCCATCTTTTTTGGCTACTAGCAATAATGGGCGCTGCTGCAACTTGCGGATTATTTTTTACTATGCCAGAGACTTTAAATTCTGCAAATTCTAATAACAAAAATATTATCACAGCTAAATTTAGCAATTATATTGAGATCTTAAAAAATACTACTTTTTTACGCTATGTGATAATTTCTTCATGCTTTACCATGGTAATGGTATCGTGGATTACTACTGGTCCCGTAGTTACTAAAACTGCTTTTAAATTAAATGAAAATTATTTTGGTATTTTCCAAGCAATAATTTTTGGATGCTTTATTCTTGGAACTAAAATGGTCCCAAGATTTACTGAAACAAAAACACCACTTGAATTAATTTCATTTGGGACTAATTTGTCAGCAGCGATAATTTTACCCTTAATTACTTATTTTGTATTTTTATTTACGAATATAAACTTGAATTATTTACTAATACCCGCTCTTTCATTATCTGCCTTTTGTGGAGGATTAACCGGCTCATCACTGCAAAGATTAGCAATTGACTCTTCCCAGTATGGATCTGGTGCAAAAATGGCAGTATTTTCTACCATCACAGGAATTGCCATGACATTAGGAAGTGTTATAGTAACCAGCTTTTATGACTCAACAATAAAACCTATTGCTTTCTTAACTATTGGTGCGATCTTTGTTATCTTTATTTTATCGCGCAATTTAAAAGACGAGCAAAATGGATAAAAAGACTGCAGATGAAATTTTTGCTATTTTAAAAAAAAGTAACCCTGCCCCAACTACAGAATTAGTATATAAATCTAATTTTGAATTATTAGTAGCTGTTATATTGTCAGCTCAGGCAACAGATATTAGTGTTAATAAAGCTACTAAAGATTTATTCAAAAAATATAATACTCCAGAAAAAATATACAAACTTGGCGAAGAAAATTTAAAAAGTTATATAAAAACTATTGGACTTTATAATAGCAAAGCTAAAAATATTATATCTGCCTGCAAAATTTTAATAGAAAAATTTAATTCTAAAATCCCAGAAAATCGCCAAGATTTAGAAAGTTTGCCTGGAGTGGGACGTAAAACTGCTAATGTGGTATTAAATACGGCATTTGATCATCATGAAATTGCGGTTGACACCCATATTTTTCGAGTATCAAATAGAACTGGTCTTGCGCCTGGCAAAAACGTTTTAGAAGTTGAAGATAATTTACACAAAATTGTATCTGATAAATACAAAAAAGATGCGCACCACTGGCTTATTTTACACGGCCGTTATATTTGTACCGCAAGAAAACCAAAGTGCGCCGAATGTTCTATAAATAAATACTGTGAAGCTTTTATCTCCGGCCAGATTTAGCTCTAGCTACAGCTTTAGCAAGTCTAAGTCTTTCTTGAAGCTCTTCATGACTCGGACTTGCGGCAGGTTTAACCACGACAGGAGATGCAGCTGCCGAAGCAAATTTCACACTTTCACTTATAATAGACTTATTTGCCTCAGATAAGAAAACATCTGTTGTTCCCTTGGCAGTTCCAACAACAGCAAAAAACATTCTTATTTGATCAAGGTTATCCTTCTCATGAATAAATAACTCTTTTTCAATCTTAGAAAGATTTTTATCTGAGCATATTTTATCTAAAGCTTTAGACGCATAATTCAATAACCCTATTGATTTAGAGATACCACACAGAATAGATGGGTGATATTTTTTTGCAAAAATCTCTGTAATAAAAAATAGTAATTCTGTAGATGAATCTCGAGTTTTAGATAACAGCAGATTTTTAGAATATAACCCCAAAGCCTCGATAAGCTCTATTGGATGAAATACAAAATCTGGCTTAGCAATCTTTTCTCTATAAAAAGTAGTAGTTAACGCCATAATTTCTTGTCTTTGAGATTCAGACAAAGACTCAAACATCATCGCCTTTACACAGTTAGCATTAGCATTAACTACGCCCGAGAAAAAGTTTAATACTGTATTAGTAAAATCTTCTCCAGACCTATATTCTTTATCTCTAGCAATCACAAAAAATAACTTAACAATGTCCGCTATTTTAAAAAATTGTTCGTCGCTTGCGCTACCCTCTGGAAATAGTTTTAAGTATGTACCAAAATATACCTCTACTTCTTCCATCGAAACATTTGCTTTTTCTTGATAAAAATCGACAGAGATAAGCATCTGAGATACCCAAATTAAAAAATGACCAGAATAAAATTTTTTGGCAAATTCGTCTTCTCGAGTTCCAACCCTTAAAAGTTGTCTTAATATATTACTTATCTTAATCTCATCTATTGCAAATAAATCACTAGATATATCTACATTTTCTAAAAATGAAAGCAAAAATTGATTAAATTTCGCATTATTAAACTGAAAGATATTTAATAGAACCTTTATGAGCATTAATTTATCGACTTGATTATCGATATTTTCAAATTTTATTAAAAACTTTTTAGAGCCTATCTGTGACAGCAATGCCAATCTAATTTCTTCAATAGATCTTTCACTGTAATTATGTGTTCTATAATAAACATTTCCCCAAACTGATAAGATAGGAACATTTATCTTTAAACTTCTAAAACATTCTTTGAATATTTCACAAGATATTGTATTTATTTCTTTCAATAAAACTTTGTCTTCATCAGATATAATAC
>CAYGUI010000030.1:3347-15065 GCA_964353115.1 uncultured Gammaproteobacteria bacterium | reverse complement strand
CTATTCGTGAAGGTGGGCGTACAGTTGGTTCTGGAGTTGTAACTAAAATTATTGAGTAAAAGTTTTATAGGTCAGTGGCTCAATTGGTAGAGCAGCGGTCTCCAAAACCGCAGGTTGGGGGTTCGAGTCCCTCCTGGCCTGATTATAAAATTTTAATTTCATTAAAGGTTTGACTAGTTATAAATTTTAATATATATTCTAGTACTAAAATCTAAATGTCATATATAGCAAAGAGCAAAAATGTCTGATTATTTTAAATGGCTTCTAGTTGCATTTTTTGCAATATTAGGAGTTTTAAGTAGTTATTTTTACATGGACCAGTCTTTCATTTTAAGGTTTGGGTTATTATGCTTTGCAACTGCTTTGTCAGCATTCGTAGGGTTTACAACTACTTCTGGTGTACAAGCTTGGCGTTTAGTTAAGTCTGCCCCTAATGAGGTCCGAAAAGTTTCTTGGCCGCATAAAAATGAAACAGTGCAAATTACAATGATTATTTTAGTAATGGTTATTGTTTTAATGTTTTTGGTTTGGGGGATTGATTCAATTTTACTTAAATTTATATCTATGTTTACAGGTCGAGGAGTTTAGCTGTGTCTGAAGGCAAAAAGTGGTATATAGTTCAAGCATATTCTGGTTTCGAAAAATATGTTAGTCGCGCTTTAAAAGAAAGAATTGCGAACTCCAACTTAAAAGAATCATTTGGTGAAATATTGGTTCCAACAGAAGAAGTTATGGAGCTTAAAGACGGGAAAAAAAGAAAAACAGAGCGTAAATTTTTTCCTGGTTATGTTTTAGTCCAAATGGAAATGAATGATGATACGTGGTTTTTAGTACGTAAAACACCACGTGTATTAGGTTTTGTTGGCGGTACCGCCGATAAACCTGTCCCAATCGATGAAAAAGAAGCTCAAATTATTCTACAACGTGTAGAAGATTCTGCTGATAAGCCACGTCCAAAAGTTCTTTATGAAGTTGGAGAGGTTGTTCGTATAATAGACGGTCCATTTTCAGACTTTACAGGTGCTGTTGAAGAGGTTAATTATGAAAAGAGCAGGCTTCGTGTTGCAGTACTAATTTTTGGTCGATCAACCCCAGTAGAATTAGGTTTTTCACAGGTTGAAAAAAGCTAAAAATAGTTTATAATGTACTGCTGATTTTGGGGAGCTAATTAATTTTAGCGGTTGAACCCGTAACTAAAGAGGTAAAAATGTCACAAAAAACACCAAAAAAAGGAAAAAAGAGCCTTGACTCGCAAATAAAATTGCAAGTTATGGCAGGTTCTGCTAATCCTAGTCCACCAGTTGGCCCAGCTTTAGGCCAAAAAGGTCTAAATATTATGGATTTCTGTAAGCAGTTTAACGATAAAACTAAAGATTATAAAAAAGGTATTCCATTACCTGTAGTTATCGATGTTTACTCTGATCGTACTTTTGAATTTATTATCAAAACTCCACCGGCGTCTTATTGCATTAGAGATGCATTGGGTCTGAAAAGTGGTAGTGGTAAGCCTAATACTGAAAAAGTTGGTAAATTGTCTAAACAACAATTGGAAGACATAGCGAAAATTAAGCAACCAGATCTTACTGCTGCAGAGATTAAGGCTGCAATGCGCACTGTTGCTGGAACTGCGCGTAGTATGGGTGTTGATGTGGAGGAATTTTAATTATGTCTATATCTAAAAGAAATAAGCTTTATGCTGAAAAAGTTGATAAAACAAAAAATTATTCTTTCAATGAAGCAGTGTCTTTATTAAAAGAATTAGATAATTGTAAGTTTGAGCAATCTGTTGAGGCTGTCTTTTCATTAGGAGTTGATCCTAAAAAATCAGATCAAAATGTTCGTGGAGCAACAGTTCTTCCTAACGGAACTGGTAAATCTGTAAAAGTAGCTGTATTTACTTCAGAGGCTAATTTTGAAAAAGCTAAAAACGCTGGAGCTGATATTGTTGGTCTTGACGATTTAGCTGAGGAAGTTAAAAAAGGAAATTGTGATTTTGATGTTGTAATTGCAACGCCAGATGCTATGAGAGTAGTGGGGCAATTGGGGCAAATTTTAGGTCCTAAAGGATTAATGCCAAATCCAAAATTGGGAACAGTGTCTCCAGATGTTGAAAAAGCTGTTAAAAATGCTAAAGGTGGACAGGTTCAATATCGTGCTGATAAAGGTGGTATTGTTCATTGCCCAATAGGCAAAATTAAATTTGATGAAAATCAATTAAGGGAAAATTTAGTCACACTTATTGAAGAGTTGAAAAAGGCTAAGCCAGAAGGATCTAAGGGTGTATATATGAAAAAATTAACTTTATCGACAACTATGGGGCCAGGAATTCCTTTAGATTTATCCACAGTAAATGGGTAAAGGTCGAAGACCGTAGGCAGATAAAATTTTTTTATCTTTAATAATTGCAGCCTACGCAGATAAAGTGAAAGTGGAGGTTTAAAATGGCTTTAAGATTAGCAGATAAAGAAGCTATTGTAAAAGAAGTTTCAGAGGTAGCGGCGCGTTCTATATCTTTAGTTGCTGCAGAATATCGTGGTTTAACGGTATCGCAGATGACTAAGTTGCGTCAAGAAGCTCGCGAAAAGGGAGTTTATCTGAGAGTGGTGCGAAATACTTTAGCAAGACACGCGGTTAAGGGATCAAATTTTGAAAATATTTCAGATAAGTTAAAAGGACCTTTAGTTTTAGGTTTTTCTGATGAAGAACCTGGAATGGCTGCGCGCATCATGAAAAACTTTTCTAAGGATCATGAAAACTTAAAGGTAACTGCAATTTCTCTTTCTGGTCAACTTTTTGGCGCGGAAGGTTTAGATAAAATAGCAGCATTACCAACTAAGCATGAAGCCTTAGGCAGATTAGCCTCTGTGTTAATTGCACCGGTATCTAAATTGGTAAGAACCATGGCGGAGCCGCATGCGAAACTGGTAAGAACTATGGCTGCTCTAAAAGATAAAAAAGAGCAAGAATAGTAAGTAGTTGTTAAATTTAATAAAGTGTGAGGAATATTATGTCAGCAAAAATCGAAAAAATGTTACAAGACATCTCTGAAATGAGTGTTATGGAAGTTGTAGAATTAGTAGAAGCAATGGAAGAGAAGTTTGGTGTTTCAGCTGCAGCTCCTGTTGCTATGGCTGCTGGTCCTGCTGCCGCTGCTGCTGTTGAAGAAAAAACTGAATTTGATGCAGTATTGAAAAGCTTTGGAAGTAACAAAGTTAGTGTAATCAAAATTATACGTGAAATCACTGGCTTAGGATTGAAAGAAGCAAAAGATATGGTTGAAGGAGCTCCTGTAGTTGTTAAAGAAGCTGTATCTAAAGAAGAAGCTGAAGAAATCAAGAAAAAACTTACAGAAGCTGGAGCTGAAGTAGAGGTAAAATAATTAATTTACCTGTTTTTTCGCTATATAAAGGGCCAAATGTATTTAACATTGGCCCCGTTTTACTTTATTTTAGTATTTTAGTCCTTAACACGAGGAACATTCATGCCAAGTTCAGTTAGTGCCAAAAGTAGTATTTCAAATAAAAAACTTGCAAAAAGAATACGCAAAAATTGTGGTAAATTACCAGAAAAGTTAAAGATCCCCAGTCTTTTGGGAGAACAGCTAGAATCTTATAAAAAATTTTTAAACGGCTGGATTTCTGAAGATGGTATTAAATATGTTTCGGGGTTGGAGCAGGCGCTAAAATCTGTTTTTCCACTAGTGAGTGGATCTGGAAATTTAGAAATTCAGTATATAGATTGTTTTTTAGGTGATAGTGAATATGATGTTTCTGAGTGTCGAGTGCGAGGAGTTACATATGCCGCTCCACTTAGAATAAAGGTTAGACTTGTCATTTATGATAAGGATGCTCCTGGTGATAAAAAAGTAATAAAAGATATTCGTGAGCAAAGTGTTTATATGGGAGAAATTCCATTAATGACGGATCGAGGATCTTTTGTTATTAATGGAACGCAACGTGTAGTTGTTTCTCAGTTACATAGATCTCCTGGTGTATTTTACGAGCATGATAGAGGCAAAGGGCATGGCTCTGGTAAAAAACTTTATTCTGCACGCATAATACCTTATCGTGGATCTTGGTTAGATTTTGAGTTTGATGGAAAAGATAGAATTCATGCTCGTATAGATAGAAGAAGAAAGTTCTATATTACTATACTATTGAAGGCTTTAAATTTAAATAATGAACAAATTTTAGATACATTTTATCAAAAAGATATCTATAAAATAGAAGATAATAGAGCTCATTTAAAACTTATTCCAGAACATTTAAAAGGCTCTGTTGCTCCAATTGATATTCGTGATAATAAAGGCGAATTAATTGTTGCTGCAGGTAAGCATATTACAGGCTTACATCTGAAAAAAATATCAACATTAAGTGTTGAGTCATTAATTTTACCAATGGAAGCGATGATTGGTAAAATAGTTGCCAAAAATATTATCAATCCTATATCAGAAGAAGTATTGGTAGAAGCCAATACAGAGATAACTTCCGACTTAATAACTGAGTTTGTTAAGCATGATATAAAAGAAATACATACTATATATGTTAATGATTTAGATCGAGGCGCATATATTTCAGAAACTTTGCGTGATGATCCTACTAATTCACAGTATGAAGCTCTTCTTGAAATCTATAAAATGATGCGTCCTGGTGAGCCTCCTACAAAAGACGCTGCTCATTCATTGTTTGAGAGCTTGTTTTTTACTGCTGATAGATACGATTTGACAGAAGTTGGGAGAATGAAATTTAATCGTAGAATTGGTCGATCGGAACTTACCGGTGAAGGAATTTTATCTTCAGAAGATATTTTGGAAGCAATAAAGGTTCTTATAGATATTCGTGATGGACGTGATCAAGTTGATGATATAGACAATTTAGGTAACCGCCGTGTTAGAACTGTAGGTGAGATGGTTGAAAATCAATTTAGATTAAGTATAGTTCGTGTTCAAAAAGTTGTTACTGAGAAATTAAGTGCTGCAGTAGAGTTAGATAAGATAATGCCGCAGGACCTTATAAATTCAAAACCAATTTCTGCTACATTAAAAGAATTTTTTGGTACTAGTCAATTATCGCAGTTTATGGACCAAAATAATCCTTTATCAGAAGTTACGCATAAACGTAGAATTTCTGCTCTTGGACCTGGCGGTTTAACTCGTGAAAGAGCTGGTTTTGAAGTTAGAGATGTTCACTCAACTCATTATGGAAGAGTTTGTCCAATTGAAACACCAGAAGGACCTAATATTGGTCTTATTAATTCTTTAGCATTATATGCAAGATTAAATCGTTTTGGATTTATTGAAACTCCTGTTTGTTATGTTCAAGATGGTGTTGTTACCAATGATATAAAATATTTGTCTGCTATTGATGAATCTAAATATTATATTGCACAGGCAAATGCTCGTGTTGATAAAAATGGTAAATTTATAGACAAACTAATTCCTTGTCGATATAAAGATGAATCTACCTTTACTACAGTAGATAAAATTAATTTTATGGATGTGTCTCCTCAGCAATTGGTTTCTGTTGCTGCGGCACTAATTCCTTTCTTAGAGCATGATGATGCAAACCGTGCATTAATGGGATCAAATATGCAGCGTCAGGCTGTACCAACAATTTGTGCCGAAGCACCATTGGTCGGTACTGGAATGGAATCTACTGTTGCTAGAGATTCTGGTGCAACTATTGTTGCTAAGCGTGGCGGTGTGATAAGTACAGTTGATTCTTATCGTATAGTGGTAAAAGTTAATGATGATGAAGCAGCAGCAGGTGAAATAGGAGTTGATATTTATAATTTAGAAAAATATCAACGTACAAACCATACTACTTGCATAAACCAGAAACCTTTGGTTGAAGAAGGTATGATTATCAGCAAAGGCGATGTCATTGCTGATGGTGCTGCTACCGATATGGGTGAGTTGGCGCTAGGTCAAAACATGCTAGTTGCTTTTATGCCATGGAATGGATATAACTTTGAAGATTCTATTTTAATATCTGAACGTGTGGTTCAGGAAGATCGTTTTACTAGTATTCATATCGAAGAATTAACATGTATAGCTCGTGATACAAAACTAGGATCTGAAGAAATTACTTCAGATATTCCAAATATTGGTGAAAATGCTTTATCAAAATTGGATGAAACAGGTGTTGTTTATTTAGGTGCAGAAGTTAATCCTGGAGATATTCTTGTAGGTAAGGTAACTCCTCGTGGGGAAACTCAACTTACGCCTGAAGAAAAATTATTGCGCGCAATTTTTGGTGAAAAAGCATCAGAAGTAAAAGATTCATCTCTTAGAGTTCCAACAGGAATGAACGGAACAATTATAGATGTTCAAATTTTTACTCGTGATGGTATAGAGAAGGATTCGCGTTTATTACAAATTGAAGACGCAAAATTACGAAAAGTTAAAAAAGATCTTGATGATGAATATCGAGTCTTAGACTCAAATGTTTATGAGAGAATGAAATTAGCTCTTTTAGGTAATAAATTAGTTTCTGGTCCTGGTTCTAAGAAAGGGGCTATAGTAACTGAAGAATATTTGCAATCATTATCTCGCGAAAAATGGTTTGAGATAAAAATGAGTGATGATTCCTTAAATGATTTAATAGAATCTTTTTTCGCAAAAGTTAAAGATTTTAGGGCTGCATATGAGACTAAATTACAAGAAAAGCGTAAAAAAATAATTCAAAATGATGATTTACCTCCAGGGGTAATAAAAATTGTTAAGGTCTCGGTTGCTGTGAAGAGGCGCATTCAGCCTGGTGATAAAATGGCTGGCCGTCATGGTAATAAAGGTGTGGTTTCAATGATTGTTCCTGTTGAAGATATGCCATATTTAGAAGATGGTACTCCAGTTGATGTTGTATTAAATCCTTTAGGGGTTCCTTCACGTATGAATGTTGGACAAATTTTAGAGACCCATTTAGGATGGGCTGCTAAATCTATGGGGTTAAAAATTGGTGCAATGCTTGAAACAGCGCAAGGTACTAAAGAATTAAAAGGCTTCTTAGATGACATTTACAATGGAAACGAAGAGCATTTGCAAAAAGTTGATCTTGATAATATGGATGATGATGAAATAATCAGCATAGCATCTAATTTAAAGAAAGGTGTTCCTATTGCAACTCCCGTATTTGATGGCGCAAGTGAAAAGCAAGTTAAGAACTTTTTAAAATTAGCTAATCTTCCTGAAAAGGGGCAAGTGACATTGTATGATGGAAGAACTGGTGACAAATTTGATCGTGAAGTAACAGTTGGATACATGTACATGTTAAAGCTTAATCATTTAGTTGATGATAAGATGCATGCGCGCTCTACTGGGTCTTATAGCTTGGTTACTCAGCAACCATTAGGTGGTAAAGCGCAGTTTGGTGGGCAAAGGTTTGGTGAAATGGAGGTTTGGGCTTTAGAGGCTTATGGCGCTTCATACACCTTGCAGGAAATGTTGACTGTTAAATCAGATGATATTGCTGGTAGAACCAAGGTATATAAAAATATTGTTGATGGTTACCATCAAATGGATGCAGGAATGCCAGAATCATTCCAGGTGTTATTACAAGAGATAAGAGCATTGGCTATTAAAGTTGATCTTGAATAATTTTAGTTTAATGTATTTGGGGATACTAAAATGAGTGAAAGACCTTTCCACAGTGTTTCTGGTGAAAAGAATATGAAAAAAACGTTCCAGGTTATTCCTGGAGATAAATCAGTAAATGATTTTGATTCAATTGTTGTAGGGTTAGCTTCTGAGCAAAAGATTCTATCTGAATCTTTTGGTAAAGTTGAAAATGCTGAAACTATTAATTATCGTACGTTAAAGCCAGAAAGAGGTGGTTTATTTTGTGCGAAACTATTTGGTCCAGTTAAAGATTACGAATGTCTATGTGGTAAATATAAAAGACTTAAGCATCGTGGTAAGGTTTGTGAAAAGTGTGGCGTAGAAGTTACTTTATCACGAGTTAGACGTGAAAGGATGGGCCATATTGAGCTTGCTTCTCCTGTTGCTCATGTTTGGTTTTTAAAATCTTTGCCATCTAGAATTGGTTTGATGCTTGACATGTCACTTCGTGATATTGAGCGTGTTTTGTATTTTGAATCTTTTGCTGTAACTGATGCTGGAATGACCGATTTAGTTCCAAGTCAATTATTGTCAGATGATGAATATTTAGATGCAGTTGAGCAATATGGTGATGATTTTACTGCTTTAATGGGTGCTGAGGCTATTCGTGAATTATTAGTTAGCATTGACATGAAAGAAGGTATTGCTGCTATTAAAGAAGAATTAGAAACAAATAAATCAGAGGTTCGTCATAAGAAACTTATTAAGAGACTTAAATTATTTGAGGCTTTTGAGAAATCTGGTAACCGTCCAGAGTGGATGATTTTAACTGTTTTACCAGTATTGCCACCAGATTTACGTCCATTAGTTCCATTGGAAGGTGGAAGATTTGCTACATCTGATCTTAATGATTTATATCGTCGAGTTATTAATCGAAATATTCGTTTAAAAAGATTATTAGACTTGAATGCTCCAGATATTATTATTAGAAATGAAAAGCGAATGTTGCAGGAATCGGTTGATGCCTTATTTGATAATGGTCGTCGCGGTCGCCCTATAACTAGTAATAACAAACGTCCTTTGAAATCACTTGCTGATATGATAAAGGGTAAGCAGGGAAGATTTAGACAAAATCTTCTAGGCAAGCGTGTAGATTATTCTGGACGTTCAGTGATTGTAGTTGGTCCTACTTTAAAATTGCATCAATGTGGCTTGCCTAAAAAAATGGCATTGGAATTATTTAAGCCGTTTATTTTTAGTAAGTTAGAATTAAGAGGATATGCCTCTACTATTAAAGCTGCTAAAAAAATGGTTGAACAAGAAGTGCCTGAAGTTTGGGATATTTTGGAAGAAGTTATTCGTGAGCATCCTGTTCTTCTTAACCGCGCTCCAACTCTTCATAGATTAGGTGTTCAGGCTTTTGAACCATTATTGATTGAAGGTAAAGCAATTCAATTGCATCCATTAGTTTGTGCAGCATTTAACGCTGACTTCGATGGTGATCAAATGGCGGTACATGTTCCGTTGACAACAGAAGCACAGCTAGAAGCTCGTTCTTTAATGATGTCCACTAATAACATATTATCTCCAGCAAATGGTGAACCAATTATTGTTCCTTCTCAGGACGTAGTTCTTGGTATTTATTATATGACTAGAAATAAAATAAATGCGAAAGGAGAAGGAAATTATTATTCTGATATCAATTCAGTATTGCGTGATTATCAGATGAATAATATTGATTTACAGGCTGAAATTAAATTTAAAGTTCCTGAAACTGGAAAATATACTGCTACAACAGTTGGTAGAGTATTATTGTTTGAAATTTTACCAGAAGGAATGAGTTTTGATTTGATTAATAAGGTGATGAACAAGAAGCAAATATCCTTATTAATTAATATTAGTTATCATAACCATGGCTTAAAAGATACAGTTATTTTCGCTGATAATTTAATGTATACAGGATTTAGATATGCAACGAAATCTGGTATATCTATCGGAATAAACGATATGACTATCCCTAAGGATAAGCAAAGAATTATTTCTGTAGCAGAAAAAGAGGTTGAAGAAATTGATCATCAATACTCTTCTGGTCTTGTTACTTTTGGTGAACGATACAACAAAATAGTTGATATTTGGTCTCGTGCTAATGAGCAAGTAGCTTCTGTGATGATGGCTGAATTATCAAAAGATAAGGTTAAAGATATCAATACGGGCAAAGAGGTTGAGCAGGAATCATTTAATTCTGTTTACATGATGGCAGATTCTGGAGCAAGGGGTTCTGCTGCGCAAATTAGGCAGCTTTCTGGTATGCGTGGTCTTATGGCTAAACCGGATGGATCTATTATTGAAACACCAATTACTGCTAACTTTAGAGAAGGATTAAATATATTACAGTACTTTATTTCTACAAATGGTGCTCGTAAAGGTCTTACCGATACAGCATTAAAAACAGCAAACTCTGGATATTTAACAAGACGTCTGGTGGATGTTGCTCAAGATTTGGTGATTATTACTGATGACTGTGGTACTACTAGAAGTATAGAAATGTCTTCTCTAATACAAGGTGGTGATGTTGTTGAGCCACTTCGTGAACGTGTATTAGGACGTATTTTAGCTGAAGATTTAATTGATCCTTCTAATGATGAAGTTTTAATTAATTCTGGTGAACTTATTACTGAAGATAAGCTGGAGCTTATTGATAGGTCAGCACAATATTCGATAAATGTTAGGTCCCCTATAACTTGTGATCAAACATTTGGTATGTGTAGAAAATGTTATGGTCGTGATTTAGCTCGTGGCCATTTAATTAATATAGGTGAAGCTGTAGGAATTATAGCTGCTCAATCGATTGGTGAGCCTGGTACTCAGTTAACAATGAGAACATTCCATATTGGTGGTGCTGCTTCTAGAGCTGCTGTTGCAAATAATGTTCAACTTAAATCTAGCGGTACTGTTAATTTTAGTGGAATGAAAACAGTTGTTAATCGTGAAGGTAAATTAGTAGTAGTTACACGTTCAGGTGAAATAGTTATTATTAATAAACTAGGACGTGAGACTGAGCGTCATAAGATACCATACGGTGCTGTTTTAGATGTTAAGGAAGGTGATTTTGTAGAGTCAGGACGAGTAATAGCTAATTTTGATCCACATACACATCCAATTATTGTTGAAGTTAATGGTAGAGCTCAATTTGTAGATATGATGGATGGTGTTACTGTAACTAAACAAGCTGATGAAATAACTGGCTTGAGTAGTACAACTGTTATGGAGCAAGGGCAGCGTAGCTCAGCAGGTAAAGATCTAAGACCTATGGTGAAATTGGTAGATGATGAAGGTAATGAAATAGTAGTACCAGGTACCTCTGTGCCTGCTCAATATTATTTACCTCCTCAAGCTATTGTTGGTCTTAGTGATGGCGATGCTGTTAGAGTTGGTGATGTTATAGCGAGAATACCTCAAGAGAGTTCAAAAACTCGTGATATTACAGGTGGTTTGCCTCGTGTTGCTGATTTATTTGAAGCTCGTAAACCAAAAGATCCTGCAGTATTAGCAGAAATCGATGGTGTTATAAGTTTTGGTAAAGAAACTAAAGGTAAAAGACGAGTAGTTATTACTTCTGAAGATGGAGCAGATGTTAGAGAAATAATGATTCCTAAGCATCGCAGTATTATAGTGTTCGAAGGTGAGCATGTGAAAAAAGGAGAAATATTAGTAGATGGTGATAGTGATCCACATGATATTGTTCGTCTTCTTGGAGTTAATGAATTAACAAAATATATAGTTGATGAAGTTCAAGATGTATATCGTTTACAAGGTGTGAAAATTAATGACAAGCATATAGAAGTTATTATAAGACAGATGCTTAGAAAGGCTACAGTGGTTCATCCAGGAGATAGTAATTTATTATCTGGAGAGGTAATTTTGGCTTCTAAAATTAAAGAAATAAATGAGCAGCTTGAACATGATGAGAAGTTACCAGCTAGATTTGATTTAAATTTAATGGGTATAACAAAAGCATCACTTGATACGGAATCAGTATTTTCAGCAGCTTCATTCCAAGAAACGACTAGAGTTCTTACTGAAGCAGCTGTAACGGGTAAAGTTGATTATCTGAGAGGATTGAAAGAAAATGTAATGATTGGTCGACTAATTCCAGCTGGTAC
>CAYGUI010000030.1:0-3337 GCA_964353115.1 uncultured Gammaproteobacteria bacterium | reverse complement strand
GTACAGGTTTGGCTTATCGTAAAGACAGAAATTTGATTGCTAAAAATAGCAATGTAGGCAAAAATCCGTCTGAATTGAGCAAAGAAGAAGTAGCATTGAATCTTAAGGAAGCCCTTAATTCTAATGATGAGGCTTCTAGCGAGAACTAAAAAAAGTTCTTGACGTAACCTGCTGAAAGGTTTATCATTTGCATCACTTGTTTTTGTAAAACTTGTTTTTATTGTGTTTTGAGGAATAAAAAAAATGGCAACAATCAATCAATTGGCCAGAATAGGCCGAAAGAGTGTAACTAAAAAAACTGACGTACCTGCGCTTAAAGGCAAGCCGCAAGTTAGAGGTGTATGTACAAAAGTGTATACTACAACTCCAAAAAAGCCTAACTCAGCTTTAAGAAAGGTTGCAAAGGTTAAGTTAACCACTGGTTATGAAGTTATTGCATACATTCCAGGTGAAGGGCATAACCTGCAAGAGCACTCTGTTGTTCTTATACGCGGTGGCCGAGTTCCGGATTTACCAGGTGTTCGTTACCATATAGTTCGTGGTGCATTGGATACTTCTGGTGTTAAAGATAGAAAACAAAGTCGCTCTAAATATGGTGAAAAAAGACCAAAAGACGATGGTAAAAAATAAGTATTAAAGAATTAAATATTAGAGAAAAACATGCGTAGAAGACAAGCAAAAGTTAGAAAAATATCACCTGATCCCAAGTTTAAAAGTAAAGATGTTGCTAAATTTATTAACATGCTAATGCTTGCGGGTAAAAAATCTGTAGCTGAAGGTATTGTATACGATGCATTAAACATCGTTAGTGAAAGACTTAATGAAACTCATTTAGATGTATTTCAAAAAGCTATGGAAGCTGTTGCTCCAAAATTAGAAGTTAAATCACGTAGAGTTGGTGGAGCTACATATCAAGTTCCAGTTCCAGTTAAACCTATTCGTCAGTTAACATTAGCCATGAAATGGATTATTGAAGCCGCTCGTAAAAGAGGTGAAAAAGATATGTTTAGACGCCTTGCTGCTGAAATGTCTGAAGCAATTGAAGGTCGTGGTGGTGCTATTAAAAAGCGTGAAGATATTAAGCGTATGGCTGAAGCAAACCAAGCTTTTGCTCATTTTGCATAAAGGTTAACTGGAGGTTTTAAGAATAATTATGTCATCACGTACCACGCCGATTAAAAACTATAGAAATGTTGGAATAGCTGCTCATATTGATGCAGGAAAAACAACTACAACAGAACGCGTACTTTTTTATACTGGTCTTTCTCATAAAATTGGTGAAGTTCATGAAGGTGCTGCCACTATGGATTGGATGGAGCAAGAGCAGGAGAGAGGTATTACAATAACATCTGCGGCTACTACATGTTTTTGGCCTGGAATGGATGGTTCTCTTGGTGAGCATAGAATTAATATTATTGATACTCCAGGTCACGTTGATTTTACAATTGAAGTTGAACGTTCTTTACGAGTTCTTGATGGTGCTTGTGCAGTTTTTTGCGCTGTTGGTGGTGTTGAGCCTCAATCAGAAACTGTATGGCGACAAGCTAATAAATACGGTGTTCCTCGTATAGCATTTGTTAATAAAATGGATCGTCAAGGTGCTAATTTCTTAAGAGTTGTAGATCAGATTAAAACTAGACTTAAAGCAAATCCCGTTCCATTACAGCTGCCTATTGGTGCTGAAGAAAACTTTGCTGGTGTAATAGATCTAGTAAAAATGAAAGCTATCCATTGGGATGATTCAACTCGTGGTATGACTTTTGAGTACCGTGATATACCTGAAGATATGAAAGATGAATGTGCTAAATGGCATGAAAATCTTGTTGAATCTGCTGCAGAAGCTTCAGAAGAATTATTAAATAAATATTTAGAAACAGGTGGTTTATCAGAACAAGAGTTGAGAAATGCTATTCGCGCAAGAACAATAGCTGGTGAAATTATTCCTTGCTTATGTGGATCTGCGTTTAAAAATAAAGGTGTTCAAGCTATGCTTGATGCTATTGTTTATTATCTTCCTTCACCTATAGATATACCCCCAGTTGAAGGTGAAGATGATCATGGTAACGAGGATAGTCGAGAAGCTAAAGATGAAGCTCCGTTTTCTGCATTAGCATTTAAAATTGCTACTGATCCTTTTGTGGGAACATTGTCATTTTTTAGAGTATATTCTGGAACATTGACTTCAGGAAGCCATGTTTATAACCCAATGAAAGGTAAAAAAGAAAGAATTGGGCGTATTGTGCAGATGCATTCTAATTCTAGAGAAGAAATTAAAGAAGTTAGAGCTGGTGATATTGCTGCCGCAGTAGGTTTAAAAGTTACTACTACTGGTGACACATTGTGTGACCCAGATAAAATAATAACATTAGAAAAAATGGATTTTCCTGAGCCAGTTATTGCTGTTGCTGTGGAGCCAAAAACTAAAGTTGATCAAGAAAAAATGGGTATAGCTCTTGGAAAATTAGCGCAAGAAGATCCTTCTTTTAGAGTTCGCTCAGATGAAGAGTCAGGTCAAACTATTATATCTGGCATGGGAGAACTTCATTTAGAAATTATTGTTGATAGAATGAAACGAGAGTTTAATGTGGAAGCTAATGTTGGTAATCCGCAGGTTGCATATCGTGAAACAGTAAAAAATCCAGTTGAACAAGAAGGCAAATATATTAAACAGAGCGGTGGACGAGGTCAGTATGGTCATGTATGGATTAAAATTGAGCCACTTGAAAGAGGTACAGGTTATGAATTTGTTAATGCCATAGTTGGTGGAACAATACCTAGAGAATATGTTCCGGCAGTTGATAAAGGTATACAAGAGCAGATGGAAAATGGTGTTGTTGCTGGATATCCGCTCATTGATGCAAAAGTTACTCTTTTTGATGGTTCATACCATGATGTTGATTCTAATGAAATGGCATTTAAAATAGCGGGTTCTATGGCCTTTAAAGCTGGTGCAAAAAAGGCGAATGCTGTTCTGCTCGAACCTATTATGAAAGTTGAGGTTGTTACTCCTGAAGAATATATGGGTGATGTGATTGGTGACTTAAATCGTCGTCGAGGTCTAATTCAAGGAATGGATGATGGTGTTAGTGGAAAAGTTGTTAAAGCTGAGGTACCAATGGCTGAACTTTTTGGATATGCGACACAATTGCGTTCGATGACGCAGGGTAGAGCTAGCTATACTATGGAATTTACTAATTATTTAGAAGTCCCATCTAGTGTTGCAGAGAAAATAATAAGTGATAGAGCAGGTTAATTTTTAACATATTATATTAAAGAGGTTTTTATGGCAAAAGCAAAATTTGAACGCAATAAACCCCACGTTAACGTTGGTACGATA
>CAYGUI010000029.1:0-15633 GCA_964353115.1 uncultured Gammaproteobacteria bacterium | reverse complement strand
ATTTATTTTTGACAGATTTTGTTTTGGTAGTTGTTTATTAGATTATCATTTGTCTACTGAGTTTATAAGAAAAGATAATTTTATTGAGTTTGAGCGTGTTTTTCTCGTAAGGATTATTTCTGATTATTTTATTGATAGAGAAATAAATTATTTAAATAATCGACCAGAAGTTTTAGGTGGTGTTAGTGGCAAAGTATATTCAGCTAAGTCAAGAGAGCCCTATAACTTTAAAGAACAAGAACTAGCTAAATTTAAGTGTGAACTTAATGATAAAGACTTGTCTACAATTACGCCAAAAGATTGGCGTTCATGGTTGCAGGCAAAATTTGATGCTTTAGATCGAGATTTTAAATCTGCAAATTTAACTTTTCTTGATAGAATGCGATCCTTGTTTACGCAAATACCCGGGGAGTCCCAGAAAATTGATGATCTTGATAAAATTTTATATTTAATATGTAATCAAGTAATGCCAGCATTTGATAATGAAGAATATAGCCCCCAAGTTTGGATAAATACTATGACAGAGAGCGTATTTAATTTTAATCATAATATGAGATCAGAATTAGAACGAATATCAGAAATATCATCTTCTTTAAAACCTGCTGGTCCGGCAGCACCTAAAGGATAATTTAATATGACAACAAGCAGTAAAATATATTTAGTTGGCGGTGCTGTGCGTGATGAACTATTAAAACGCGAAGTTAAAGAGTATGACTGGGTTGTTGTTGGCTCAACACCCGATGAACTATTAAAGCAAGGTTTTAAATCTGTCGGTAAAGATTTCCCAGTTTTTTTGCATCCAAAAACAAAAGAAGAATATGCGCTAGCGCGTAAAGAGCGTAAAACTGCGCCAGGTTATCATGGTTTTGAATTTCAATTTGATCCTAATGTTACTTTGGAAGAAGATTTATCGCGTCGTGATTTAACTGTTAATGCGATAGCAAAAGATGAAAATGGTAATCTTGTTGATCCGTACGGCGGCGTTAAAGACTTAGAAAATAAAACTTTGCGCCATGTGTCAGATGCTTTTGCTGAAGATCCGGTGCGTATTTTACGCATAGCGCGTTTTTATGCGCGGTTTTATCATTTAGGTTTTAAGATTGCACCAGAAACTAATGAGTTAATGATTAACATGGTGCGAAACGGCGAGGTGCATGCGCTAACGCCAGAGCGTGTTTGGAAAGAACTCGAAAAAGCTTTGGGTGAGTCGAATCCAGAGCAGTTTTTTTATGCCTTAAAAGATTGTGAAGCGCTACAAATTATTTTGCCAGAAATTTTTAATTTATTCGGCGTGCCGCAACGTGCGGATTATCATCCTGAAATTGATGCTGGAATTCATACCATGATGGTCTTGCAGCAAGCAGTTAAATTATCAAATGATCTTACTGTACGCTTTGCGGCATTAGTTCATGATTTGGGCAAAGCTAATACGCCAAAAACTATTTTGCCATCACATCATGGTCATGAGCAGCGCGGAGCTAGAATTATAAAAGAAATGTGTGATCGTTTGCGTATTCCAAATAGTTTTCGTGAATTAGCAGTTAAAGTTGCGGAATATCACATAATGTCGCATCGCTTTGCAGAATTAAAACCATCGACAATAGTTAAGACTTTAAAAAATATTGATGCTTTTCGTCGCCCAGAAGTATTTAATAATTTTTTAATTACATGTGAAGCAGATGCGCGTGGTCGAAAAGGTTTTGAAAATACTGAATATTCACAAAAAGATTCGTGGCAAAAATGTTTTTTGGCATGTAAAGATGTTGCCAAAAATGAATCAAAAAACTTAATGGAGCAAGGTTTTACTGGCGAGAAGCTTGGTAATAAGATTTTTGAATTGCAGGTTGCAGCTGTTAAACCAAAAACGGAATCAGCATCGTAGGCATATTATCTAAACTAAATTTCTCTAAAATAATTTTTTCTCTTTTATGATGCATTAGTCTGTTCCACCAGCGATCTTTTTTGAAAACAATTTTAGAGATAAAAAACGTACTGTTTGGATATTTTTTATAAACTTTATTAGCTGTATGCATTAGTTCTTGAATTCCTTCAGCTCCAAACGCCTCATAATAAGTAGATTTTAATTTATGTTTACGGCAATAATAGACACAAGTTTTAAGGCGTAATTTAATTTTTTTACGTAATCGTACTAAGCGATCATGATTGGCAAAATTTTCGCTGTCAACAACACCAACGCTCACAAAAACAAAATTTTCAAAGTTTTTTGGAAATGATTCTTGAATCCATTCAGTCATTGTTAAGCCAATTTCATAAGACTTATTAACTAAAATAATCGCTGTTTTTCCATTTTTATTTAATTCTTTTGGCTTAACTTCTTCAATTTTTTCGAGTACTCCTTCATTAATATCAAGACTATATTTTTTACGGAAGCGATGATAAGACTTTTTAGTTGCTAAATAATGATTCTTAATCATAAGTCCGACTATTACTAGTAGACCAGTAATTAACACTGTCATCCACGCGCCTTCAGTAAATTTTTCTAAAACTGTTATAACTAAAATACAGCTACAAACAATGAAACCAATACTGGATATTATTAATTTTCTAATCCACTGTGGCTCTTTAGAGCGATTTTTAATCCAATATAAACTAAGTCCAAATAGAGAAATAGAAAACGTCAAAAATACATTTATGCTATATAAAACTACTAATAAAGAAACTTCGCCATGAGTCCACAGTAAAATAAATATTGCTGCAACTCCAAATACTACAATTCCGTTATGTTTTACTAATCTTTCAGATAATTCGCTAAAATAACTTGGCACCCAATTATCGCTTGCCATATTTGATAAAACGGCAGGTCCACCCAAAAAGCCAGTATTAGCAGCAACAAATAGTACAGCAGCTTCAAAGAAAGATAATAAAATTAGTAAATATTCTTTATATGGAACATCATTTAATACTTGGTTAAATACCGCAAAATTTAGTGTTTGACCATGAACTGGTTTTGTATACCAAAGTATATATAAAGTAATTATACCGCCAGCTAATAGGCTTAGTGATATAGCCATATACATCATGGTAATATTGCCTGTTTTCACGCGTGGTTCTCGTAGCATATTAACGTTATTTGAAACCGCTTCAAGACCGGTATATGTTCCAGCACCTAATGAATAAGCACGAAATAATATTGATAACGTTGCAAACCAACCAATATCGCGTGCCATATTGTGCGTTTCATTTATTGATTCAGGTAAAATCGTATGTAATTTATCGGAATGTAAGCTTATTCCATAAATAATAATTAATGCGTGAGAGACAATAAAACCGACAAATACAGGCATCAAAAATTTTATTGATTCTTTCATGCCGCGTAAATTAATGAGTACTAATATTATTAATAGGAAAATTTCTATGTCTATTTTAATTTGTCGATTAGTAATACCTGCAACGCTGGCTATTGCATCCATGCCGCTAGCAATGGAAATCGCAATAGTTAAAAAATAATCAACTATTAATCCAGCGCCTGATACTAATCCTGGAAAAGGACCAATTAATTCAGTTGCTACTTTGTAACCGCCACCGCCTGATGGAAATAGGGCAATAACTTGGTTATAAGATATTGCAATAATAAATACCGAGATTGCCGTCATTATTGCGATAAAAATACCAAGGTGATATTCCTGGCCCAAAGCTAAAAATGCTTCAGCTGGACCGTAACTCACGGATGATAAGCAGTCAGCTCCAAGTCCAACCCAAGCTAGAAAAGCGACTAATGATATGTTGTGATGGGTTTTCGGGTTAAATGGATCTGGTGCTTTTGGTGCAAATATTTTTTTTAGAGCCTTGAGGCTGAAGGTATTTTTTTTCATGTATACATAAATAATAGCAAATATATTTTGATTTTTTATTAAAAAAGCAGTAGACTTAGTGGTTTGTTATAAATCAATTATTTAACCGGGGTGATTACTTAATGCCTTTAGTAGAGGTTCGTGATTCGGAACGACCTGAATCGTTTATTCGACGTTTTAAAAGATCTGTAGATAAATCAGGTAAATTAGCTATAGCTAAGAAACGTAAATTCTTTGAAAAACCAGCGCAAGTTCGCAAGCGCAAAAAGCAGGCGGCTGTTAAAAGACGTCAGAAAAGGGAGTCAAAGGATAGAATTCCAGGACGCAGATCATAAAAGATGTCTGATTCTAAACTAAAAATTCGCATACTTGATGATATCAAGCAGGCGATGAAAGATAAGAATAAAGATAAGCTGTCAACACTAAGAATGTTGACAGCTGCGATCAAGCAAAAAGAAGTAGATGAGCGTGTTGAGCTTACTGATGAAGATGTAATAGTTTTAATTGGTAAATTGGTTAAACAGCGTCGCGAAGCAGCTAAACAATATGTTGCAGGCGCACGTCAAGATTTAGCTGATAAGGAAAACGCTGAAGTCGAAATCTTTCAAGAATACCTACCACAACAACTTTCAGAGCAAGAACTAGCTACTATCATTGAAACAGCAGTTACTGAAACTGGTGCTGTATCTATTAAAGATATGGGTACGGTTATGGGTGTTGTTAAAAATAAAGTTCAAGGCCGTGCTGATATGGGAGAGGTTGGTAAAAGAATTAAGGATATTTTGGCGGCTAAAAGTTAAAAATGGCCAAAATTCCACAGGAATTTATCGATGATTTATTATCACGTACTGACATAGTCGAGCAGATTACGTCTCATGTTCCATTGCGCAAGATGGGAAAAAATTTTACCGCTTGCTGTCCATTTCATAATGAAAAAACTCCATCATTTGTTGTATTTCCAATAACTCAGGTCTATCACTGTTTTGGTTGTGGTGCGCATGGTAGTGCAATACGATTTCTAATGGACTATGAGCGGCTAAATTTTATTGATGCAGTGCAATATCTCGCAAGCCAAGCAGGCCTCACAGTTCCAAGTCGAGGCGTAAATTTTACTGATCATCATGAAAATTTATTCAAAGTCTTAAGTTTTGCTACTAATTTTTATCGTAATAATTTGATAAAAAATGCTGGGGCACAAAATTATTTAACAAAGCGCCATATATGCAGTGAAATTATTGAGCGCTATCAGCTGGGTTTTGCATTAGATGAGTGGCGTGGATTAAGTAATGTCATGATTACTAAAAGCGCTGATAAAGTCAAAATGCGCGAAGCATTAGATAAAGTTGGCTTGTATATTATCAAAGATCAAAATACAGCTTATGATCGATTTCGTAATCGTCTTATGTTTCCAATCCATGATAATAAAGGCCGTATTATTGGTTTTGGCGGTAGAGTATTAGATGATAGTAAGCCTAAATATTTAAATTCTCCTGAAACAGTTTTATTTCATAAGGGAAATGAGCTTTATGGGTTATATCAAGTAATAAAAAAACTTAGAGATATTGAGCGGATTATTGTAGTTGAAGGATATATGGATGTGATCTCATTGGCACAGCACGGTGTTGATAATTCAGTTGCAGTTTTAGGTACATCAATAAGCAATCATCATTTACAAAGATTATTTCGTTTAACTTCAGAGATAGTGTTTTGTTTTGATGCTGATAACGCAGGGGAGAATGCAGCTAAGAGAGCATTAATGACTTCTTTGCCATTAATGTCAGATGGTCGTAGTGTTAAATTTTTATTTTTACCTAAAGATCATGATCCAGATAGTTATATAGTTCAGCATGGTCGAGAAGAATTTTTACAAGCTGTATTAAAAGCAGTGCCATTAGCACAATATTTATTCGATGGTATAGCAAAAAAAATTAAAATAGACGATATTGCTTCACGAGCCAAATTTGTTGATCTTGCCTTGCCGTTAATTTTAAAAATTCCAGCTGGAATTTATAAAGATATGTTGATTAGCGAATTATCTAATCGAGCTCGTGTTTCAGAGAAGGCTATTCGTGAAAAAATATCTGGTGATGGCGTAATAGAAGAGAATATTGTTGAAAAAAATATTCCAAAAAGTAACAAAACAAAAGCTACGACGAGATTAGATCTGTTAGATCGAGCCTCTAGTATTTTACTGCAAAATCCTCAAATGGTAAGTTGTATAAAAGATCAATTTATTGAAAACAGTAAAATTTTGCCAGACAGTGAGGTATTTCGAGAAATTTACGCTACAATAAAAAGTAACCCAAGCGTAACTACTTCATTTTTAGCTGATTATTGGCATGGTAAAGATAATTTTTCTGCAATTTCAAATCTTATGAGTATAGATTTGCACGTAAGTGGAGATAGATTAGAGCTAGAATTTTTGGGGCTTTTAAATCGTTTAGAAGAAAAGCAGGCGAAGATTTTACGAAAAATTGAGTTAACAAATCTGGCTGGTAGTTTTACTGAATTATCACCAGAAAAGAAAAATAAAATTAGAGACATATTACTTACTTCTAAGTAATATATGTTAGAATTGTTAAATTTAAAGTTAGTTAAGGCGTTTTTATGAACAACAATAATCCTCAAGAGTCAAGCTTAACTAAATTAATTGCATTAGGCAAGAAACAGCGTTATTTAACTTTTGACCAAGTTAATGATTATTTACCTCCTGGTGTAATTGATTCTGAGCAGATTGAGAATATGGTTAATACTCTCATTAGTATGGGGATCCAGGTTTTCAAGGATAAGCCAACTCAAGAAGAATTAGAAGAGCTTGAGTTAATGCGTGATAACTCTGATTCTATGGATGATGTTGATGAATCTGAAGCTCAGGCATTAGTTGAAAGTGAAATGAGCCGTGCGAGTGATCCTGTTCGTGTCTACATGAAAGAAATGGGACAGGTTGGATTATTGACTCGTAAAGAGGAAATTGCTATTGCTAAAAGAATAGAGGAAGGAACTTTAGAAGTTTTAAAATCTCTATCAGCTTATCCTTATTGTATTAAATATATTTTAGATCGTTATAAAAAGATCAGTGAAAATGAGGGAAAAATTTCTGATTTGATAACAGAAATTGTTGACGTTGATTCTGATGGTAATTTTATAGAGCCATCTGAAATTGGTTCGTTGTTACCAAATAATGATAAAAGCTCCACTAATGAAAACATTGATGAAGATAGCAGCGATGAAGATAGCGACGATGATGATGATGGTGGTAGTGGTGATGATGCTAGCGATAATGATGCACCTAAAGGTCCTGATCCAGAACAAATAGCTAAAATCTTTGGAGATCTTGAAAAGCTTTATGCAAAAATAGAGCGCTCGCAAAAACGCAATGGTTATGATCACGATAAAGTTAAAGAGCTTTATAATGAAGCTGGTATCGTATTCATGCAGTTACGCTTTAATAATCGAGTATTTAATTATATGTTTAATCATTTACGCGCTATTCTTGATGATGTGCGTAAGTATGAGAGAGCTATTGTTAATATTTGTGTACGCAAAGCTAAATTACCACGTAAAGAATTTATTGATAGTTTTATAAGTAATGAAACAAATTTAAAGTGGTATCCTGGCTTAATTAAAACATATAAAGATAAAGCTGATGTTTTAAAGCAGCATAAAGATGAAGTTATAGATTTACAAGAAAAATTACAAAAGATCGCAGATAATGAACAAGTTTCTATCTCTGATATAAAAGAAATTAACCGTAGTATTTCTCTTGGCGAAGCCAAAACGCGTCGTGCTAAAAAAGAAATGGTTGAAGCAAATTTACGCTTGGTAATTTCTATTGCTAAAAAATATACTAACCGTGGTTTACAATTTTTGGATTTGATCCAAGAAGGTAATATCGGCTTGATGAAAGCCGTAGATAAATTTGAATATCGTCGAGGTTATAAATTTTCTACTTATGCAACATGGTGGATTCGTCAGGCTATAACTCGCTCTATAGCTGATCAAGCGCGAACTATTCGTATTCCTGTTCACATGATTGAAACTATAAATAAATTAAATCGTGTGCAGCGTCAGTTATTACAAGAATTAGGTCGTGATCCAACTCCAGAAGAGCTTGGCGAGAAGATGCAGTTATCTGAGGATAAAGTTCGTAAAATCTTAAAAATTGGTAAAGTTCCAGTTTCAATGGAAACGCCAATTGGTGATGATGAAGACTCACAATTAGGTGATTTTATTGAAGATACACAAACGCTATCACCTATTGATGCTGCAACTAGCGAAGGACTAAAAGAAGCTATGCGTGGTGTATTGGAGAGCTTAACTGCGCGTGAAGCTGAAGTTCTTAAAATGCGTTTTGGTATTGATATGGATACTGATCATACGCTAGAAGAAGTTGGTAGAAGATTCGATGTAACTCGTGAGCGTATTCGTCAGATCGAAGCCAAAGCATTGCGTAAATTACGTCATCCATCACGTGCTGAGCAGCTTGGTAGCTTCTTAGACCAAGATGATGATGATTGATATCATTGCAAAAAAATCATGACAAAGTTATATTTTTATAATATAATTTTGTCATCCAATTTTCTATTGGGCCCATAGCTCAGTTGGTTAGAGCAGAGGACTCATAATCCTTTGGTCCTAGGTTCGAGTCCTAGTGGGCCCACCAATATTTAGTATTTTTTTTGCAGTTTTAAATTATAAAATTATGAACAAAAATAAAAAATTACTAAATTTATCAGGATATTTATTATCCACAATAATTTTAGTACTTTTTAGCTATTGTTTTATAGATCGTCAAGTTGCTGAACTTGCTGTTAATAATAATCTTAATAAGTATCCTATTTTTAAATATTTTACTTATTTTGCAGAAATCTTTTATGTTGTGGCTCCAACTATTATTTTAGTAATTGGAATAAGAAAAGTTATTTTTGACAAAAAAATAAGTTATTTTTTCTATAGTTTATTCTATAGTTCAATGGCTGTTTTGGTCGCAAGTGCTATTAAAAATCAATTAAAATTTGTTTTTTCGCGAGCATGGCCAAATACTTGGATTGAAAATAATCCATCCTGGATTCACGATCATGTTTACGGATTTTTTTGGTTCAAATCTCATGGTAACTATACTTCTTTTCCATCAGGCCACTCAGCTGTAGTTTTTGCATTTATGAGTGTTATTTTTCTACGCCACAAAAATTTACGAAGTTTAGCCATCTTAGTTTGTGGTTTAGAGCTTTTGGGATTATCTTTAATGGCTTATCATTATGTTGGTGATATGATTGCTGGAGCGAGTATTGGAATATTAACCGGTTATATTGCGGTTAACTTTGCAAAGAACAGTAGTGACTAAAATTTCCTGATATTCAAATTGTTGATATAAATAAATTATGAAAAATAAAAAAATACAAATTTGCGATACTTTTGTTTATCCTGGGGAAGTGGCTAATTTAGCTTTGCCATTGCCTAATCAGTATACATGCGCGCCTTTATTTATGCCCCTAAAAATTATGCATGGTAAAAAAGCAGGGCCGTGTTTATTAATATTTTCAGTTCTAACTGGTAAAGAAATTAATGGGTTAGAAATAACTAATAGAGTTAATAATCTAGTTGATGTTGATAATATTGCTGGAACAGTTATAACGGTTCCAGTGGTTAATATATTGGGATTAACTCAATATCCAATCCAATTACAAGTTGATTATGATCTTAGTAACTGTTTTCCTGGAAATGAAAATGGATCATATGGTGAAAGAATCGCACATATTTTTACCAATGAGATATTAAAAAAAGCAGATTACTGTATTGAGTTGCAAACAGGAGATATAAATCATAATATTCTTCCCCAGGTATATTGTGATTTAGAGAGTCCTGATTTAAAAAAATTATCGAAACAGTTTAAGACTCCTGTTGTTGCAAATTTTGATATAGAAGGAAACCGTCTTAGAAAAACAGCCAAAGACTTAGACATACCCTTACTCGTTTATCAAGCAGGAGAAGCTGCTAGATTTGATGAAAATTCAATAGTATTAGGTGTCGATGGGATTATGAATGTAATGTCTGCTATAGGGATTTTGCCTGAAAAACCAGATGAAAAAATAGCAACATCTTTTTCTAAAAAACAAGAGTGGATTGCATCTCCTGCAGCTGGAATATTACATTTTAAAGTTGGACTTGGACAAGTAATTGATGAAGGAGAATTAATTGGGAATATAACAGATCCTTTTGGCACTAATGTTGTTATACCTATATTTTCTCCTGTAAAGGGTATTATAGTAGGAATTAACAGCTCACCATTAATTCATGAAGGGCTAACTATTTTTAAAATAGCATATTTCATAGATTATGATAAAGCCGAAGATAGAATTGAAAAATGGGACAAATCTCAACCTGATAGTTATATAACATAGAGAAAGTATGAACGGAGACATTTTATTTGAAAGAAAAAGCATTTTAATCTGGTCTATATGTGTCTTATTTTTTGTATATGAATTCTTTTTACGCACCGTTCTTGGAGCTTATCAAACCTCTATAATTCAAGATTTGCATTTATCATTATTTCAATTTTCTATTTTAAGTACGACATTGTTTTGCTTGATTTATGGTTTTATGCAAATACCAGTAGGCTTTATTGTCGATAATATTGGCCTTAAAAAATCTTTTGTAATAGGGTGCTCTAACTGTGCAATAGCAACATTAGGATTTGCATATTCAGATAACTATGATGCCGCTTTATTTTTTAGAGTATTAATGGGATTTGGTGCATCGTTTGGATTCATTTGTCTTTTAATATCTATAAATGATTGGATACCACATAAATATCGAGCAATATTTATCGGCACATCTTTATTCATAGGCACTCTGGGTCCAATTATTGGAGCTGGTCCATTATCAATTTTAGCAAATAATCCTAAATATAATTGGCATTTTATTTTTTTTATGCTGTCTATTTTTGGATTTGTGTTAACAGTTTTAGGTTTCTTTTTTGTCGAAAATAAAAAACAACAAAATGATCAATATGTTTTTATTAGAAAACCTGAAAAACTATCAAAATCACTTAAAATATTATTTTCTAAAAGTCAGCCTTTTATAATTGCAATTCTATCCGCCACATTATACTTTTCTATTGAGTATTTATCTGAGAACGAAGGTCGAAGATTTTTAATATTAAAAGGTTTAGATATTAAGCATGCTTCATATATGCTTGCTCTTTCATGGGTTGGATTTGCGATTGGATCACCAGTTTTTGGTTTTTTATCTGATTTTTTGCAGCGAAGAAAGTTAATTATGGTAATAGCAGCAGTTTTTGGATTTATTTCTATAGTGACTATTGTTTATTCTCCGTTATTAGCCACTCTTCCATGGGCATTTTTTTTATTAGGTATAAGCGCCAGTGGTCAAAGTATAGGATTTGCAACTATTACGGAGCAATTTATTGATAAATTTGTTGCTATTGGATTAGGACTAAATAATGCAGTAATAATGTCATTTGCTGCGATTAATGCACCTTTTATTGGATATTTTTTTGATAAAATTAGCGCTAATGGAAATTTAACTCTACACGATTATCAATTAGTGCTTAGCATATTAGTTATAGCCTCTTTAGTAGCTGTAATATTATCAGTCTTTTTTTTAAAAGAAACATTCTGTAAATCAGCGGTCAATTTAACGTATCTAAAAAGACCTTTTAAGCCGACACAAGCAACAGCTAAAAAAGAAGAAGCCTTGTTGCATGATTAGCTTAATAATCATTATTTGATCTTTTATTTCAATGTTAGTCAGCTATTTTTAAATTAGTTTTTTAAAAAATCAATAAAATAATTTAAATTTCCCTTTACATATCTATACGGTTCCATTTTATAATGGCTGATAAGGATTATATAAAGCATAAGGATTTGCCATGTCTTGTAAAGGATCTTATAGATTTAAGGTTATTTTTATTTTAAGTTTCATGTTTTTTTCTAATTTTGCTTGTGCGCAAGACACAGAAAAAAAAGAAAATACCAGCCAAAAAGTTGAGCAAAGAGTCAAAGGTTTTTTTGATGATCTAATGTACTCAATGCACGGCGGTGTTGCTTATAATTTAGCATTCAATAAAGAATTTGATGATAATGCTTGGGATCAGGATAGCGGTAATTTAGGCTATGTAATTGGCGCCAGCGTTATGAAGCCATATGATTTTAACTTTCCTTTTTTGCAAAAACTCGCTATTGGTCTTGGAATGAAGCATATCCATAATAAATTAACTGGCGATGTATGGCTGCAAGGTGATTACGAGGCAGCATATGGCACGGATTTTACAGTTATTAACGACAACTATGCTATATATTTCGATATAGATGGTTATTTTATCAAAGCTGGACCCGCATATTTTGGTCTTGATTTTGGAGTTGGGGCAAATATTTATAATTTGCAATTAACTGCTGATAATAGACCGATACCTGATGTTGGTGGACACATAGATATGGTTTATCTTCCAAAAGATAATACTTCATCTACATGGTATCTTGAGCTTGGCCCGTTTGCATCTTTTGTCACTCAATACGTCGATCTACGATTAAACTTACTTTATGTTTACCTTGGTAAATTAAAAAGTGGAACAGATAGTCGTTTACCACCGCAGCTTGATTTACCTTCACCATTTACTTATCGGGGACATCAATTTTATTTAGGATTAACTATTGCCTTTGGGGGAACTCATCAATGAAACTAATTATTAAAAATACTGCTTTAATATTTTTAGCTGTTTTTTTGAGTAATAATATTTACGCAAAATCTAAAAATCCTAGTGACTCTCCATTAAAAATTGCTTTTAATCAGATGAATGGCTCCAAGTTAACTTGTTATCAATGTAAAGATAAAACACCGGACGGCTCTGTAACCGAAATTCGTTGTGGCCAGCCAGGATCATTATTATCAACACAATCTTTAGATGAAAAAACTATTCAGGTAAAAAATTACTTAAAGAATAGAGCATTTATGTTAAGTGAAATTAAAGGCCCTGAGATTGGTCCTTTAACTTTTACTTCATCTGTTCGTTGTCCTGGAACTACTAGTGGTTTACCAATTTGGGTTCCTGGTGCCGTTAATTCTTCTTCTCCTGGTGACTGTGATTTACAGATTAAACCATCAAATGGTGTTGGTGGTGGTGCATTTGGTAGTCCAGTGACTTATGATTATTATATTAGTTTTTGTGGTGAGCATCCTCAGAACGGTAAACTAAAATGTCCTGTTGACTCAAGACTTCATGGTCAATTAACAGTAGAGGTTGGGCCAACTGATGGTACAACTGGAATTTGTGGATCTGGTGGTGATGACGATGATGATGACGATGATGATACTAGTAACATTTTGCACGTTGGTTGTTTTGATGAGAGTTCTTTAAATTGCTCCTCTGGAAGTGCAAATGATGGTTTTTGTTATGAAGAAGGATCTTCTGCTACTTGTGGTTCAGGGTGTTTAGATATTACATCAAATACAGATGTAAATACGGTTTATATAGATCAAATTAATAATTTTAGTCCTGATAGTACTTTTTATCATGCTTGCGCTTATCATATGGGATGTGTGCCGCCTTATATTCAATCGGCTTATATAGCTGGTCGTCCAGAGTCAAGTTTAACGGCAAGCGTTACCTTTCCAGCTTTTGTAGGCGTGGGCGGTAGCTCTGTTCAAGATTACATTGATAATGTTTGCAGCAACGGGGTAATTTGTTCAGTTCTTAATCCAGCAACTGTTGCTGGTCAGCTTTCTGGTGATGCCGCTAATTTTGTAACTGGAGTTGGAACAGATAGTAGTACTTCAACGTTTATATCACATCATTGTCCTGTTTGGTCGACTGGTAATCAAGGTGATGGTACTGGAACTTCCTTTACTGCGACAACTGGAGATTGGGCTGATGGTGGATTGCAGTGTTCAGAATCAATAGATGCAATTCCTGGCGACTTCTCTTCAGGTTATATTTCTTCACTTGATGCCACTAATAATTGGCTTTTTGATAATTTGCCAACATTAAATGTTGCAAATGAAACTTTTATTAAGTTGTTAGGGGTTGGTGGTTCTGGTAATCCTAATGCGGTAATAGGTATACAAGATAATTGCGTTTCAACTTATACTAATTGGCACAATAATAATGCTTCTGGTGTTGGTTTTAATTGCATTAATAATGATGGTAATGGTGGTGAGACGGCTTATTGGGGAGATATGCAAAATTCGGGTACTATGATTTTTGCTCTAAGTACAGGTGGAGCTATTACACCTACCCAACTTACAAATAGATGTAATGATGTTGGCGCTTATTTAACGGCAGATAATGGTTTTGAGGGTAGTAATATCATTGCGAGTGATGTTTTTGGATCTGGTAATAATGCATCTGATACAACATGTGATCAGGATGAAGACACAGCTACTTTATTTGGCGGTTGCTTCTCTCAACCAAGCGCTTGTTTTGATACAACTAGTTTTGCGAGTAGTTCAATATTCCCAACAGCTGGGTGTACTTCGGTGTTTCCGTAGTGATGAATTAAACTATCTGGCGCTGGGGTAAAAACCCCCCGGCGCTGACGCGCCGACCCCCTTTACGAAAGGGGGTAAAAAACCCCTCTGTCGCCCTCGGCGACATCTCCCCTTTACAAAAGGGGAGTTATAATGCCCCCTTATTAAAGGGGGCAGACGCACGAAGTGCGGCGGGGGTTTTGTTACGAAAGGGGAGTTGCAACTAAGAAAGGGGGTATAAGAACGCCCCCTTATTAAAGGGGGCAGCGCCGCAGGCGCGGGGGTTTTTTACTTAATATCCTTAGCCGCAATAAAAACCCATTTCGCAATAGGCACGGCGGCTTTTATTTCTTCTTCTAATTTAGCATTAACTTTTTCAAGTTCACCAGAAGAAATATCATCGCGAAAATCGACAATCAAATTTACCAGTAATTCTGTTGGTCCCATGTGCATGGTTAGAATTTGAGTAACGTCAGAAACATTACGATTACTGCGTACAATTTCGCGTATTTTACTCACAGTTTTTTTATTGGCAGACTCACCAATTAATAAATTTTTACTTTCATATGCCATCCACCACGCAACGGCCAATAATAAAACTCCAATAAAAATCGATGCAATTTTATCAATAATTGGTATGTGTAAATAGTAGCTAAAGGTAATACCGATTATGGCAATCATCAAACCAGTTAATGCTGCGCTGTCTTCTAATAAAACAACTAATAGTGCCGGATCTTTTGATTGCTGAATAGAGCGGAAAAGACTAAATTTATTATGTCGTGCGCGTAACTCTTTAAAAGCAACAGTCCAAGAAAATGCTTCAAAAACTAAAGCAGTTCCAAGTACGGCATAACTTACTAAAATATTTTCTATTGGACGAGGCTCCCATAATTTACTGATTCCTTCATAAATCGATAACCCACCGCCCAGTGAAAATAATAAAATTGCGACAACTAAGCTCCAGAAATAAAGCTCTTTGCCATAGCCAAAAGGATGATCACTATCTGGCTTTTTTTTAGATAAATTAATTCCAACTAACAATAATAGTTGATTGCCGACATCTACTAAGGAATGGATTCCTTCACTTAGCATGGCTGAGCTTAAAGTGAACCAGGAAGCAATAAATTTTGCTATAGCAATTAATAAGTTAGATGTTAGAGCTATTACAATAACGTATTTTGAGTCATTTTGTTGCATGAATAAAGTATAGCAAAAGAGGAAAACCCCCGGCGCTGGCGCGCCGACCCCCTTTACGAAAGGGGGTATAAGATCGCCCCCTTATTAAAGGGGGCAGACGCACGAAGTGCGGCGGGGGTTTTTAAACTCTTTTCAGTAC
>CAYGUI010000028.1:9730-16979 GCA_964353115.1 uncultured Gammaproteobacteria bacterium | reverse complement strand
ACTAAAATCTTGCTTATAATCACAGTTTTTTATAACTAAATATCCCAAGTTTTTATCAAGATTAATACTTTTTAATTTTGCAAAATTATAATCAGTATAAATATCACCGTTTATAACAATAAATGGCTCTTGCCCCAAATGATATAAAGCATTAGCTATTCCACCACCAGAATCTAATATTTCATCTTCTATCGAGTAAGTAATCTTTACACCAAATTTATCGCCATAACCAATTTCATTTATTATTTGATCTTTCAAATGATGCAAGTTAATTACTATTTCCGTAATATCAGCTTGTTTTAAAGAAATTATTATATTCTCTAAAATACTTTTATTTTTTATTTTTAATAATGGCTTGGGGGTTTTATCCGTTAAAGGCTTTAAGCGGGTACCAAAACCCGCCGCTAAAATAATTGCTCGCATATTATAAAAGTTTTATGTAATTTATTAAATTCGGGATATTTTCCAGTAACATATTTTAAATATCCCAGGACTCGTGGCAAATACTGCAAATATCTATCGTCGTTATTTTTTAAGTAAAAACGTGCAAACTGCCCGCTAGTTTTTAAATGACGTTGCAGTGTCATGTAATCAAAATATTTAGTGAATTGCTGGAAGCTTATTTGATCTGGATTCCCGCCTTCGCGGGAATGACGGTCTTCGTGGTGACGGTCTTCGTGGTGACGGTCTTCGTGGTGACGGTCTTTATACAAATTATCAAAATAAATTTTCAAAAAATCATAAACTTTTTGCTCGGGCCAATCGATATAACAATCGCGCAACAGTGAAACTATGTCATAAGTTATCGGACCTTGCATGGCATCTTGAAAGTCTATCACCGCAACCTGATCATCTGAAGTTAACAGCATATTACGACAATGATAATCTTTATGAATTAAAACCTGCGGCTGATTTAAAATATTATTAGTTAGTATTTCATAAGCGTCATTAAATATTTCAGGATTTATATTATCTAGCTTAAAATATTTAGTTATTAACCATTCATGGCACAGCGCCATTTCTTGCTTTAATTTTTCTTCGCTGTATTTTTCTAAATATTCACCATTGTAGTTAGCAAGTTTATATAAAGGCTCAAGAGCTTTGGAATATAAATTATCTACTGTATTTTTATTTAATACATTTAAAAAAATATTATCGCCAAAATGATTTATCACAAAAAAACCACTGCTTTCATCATAATGATAAATATCTGGCACTAAAATATTTAAATTTTTAAAAATATCTTGATAAAAAACAAATTCTGAATTTTTTTCTAATTCCCGTGGAGAATCAACAGCTAAATAATTTTTATTATTATGGTCAAACTTAAAGTATTTACGATTACTAGCATCATTAGTAATACCAACTAACTCAGATGCTTCAGGGTATTTATTTTGCACCCAAGAGGATAATTGTTTGATTCTGCTGTTAACCATCATGATTTTTTTATAGAATAATATGCTACTTAAATTTTAACAAAAAAATAGATGCTAAAAAGAATTTTTGCAATATTATTTATATTTTCAAGCTATCTTGCAAACATAAATATTTATGCCGTAAACGTGGTGGAATCAAAAAAACTAAACGACTGGGAGGAATTATCATATGATGAATCCCCTTGCGGTGGTAAGTACATCGTCCCAGAATTTGAAAAGATGACAGAAAATCAAATTTCTGCTGACAGCTTTTCATATTCACAAAAAGCCATGTCGGTACTAACTGGAAATGTGGTATTTCGCGAACAAGATAGAGAATTAAATAGCGATAAAGTATTTATTTATCGTGATCCAAAAACTAGTAAATTTAAAATAATAAAATTTTATGGAAATGTAAAACTGCAACAAAAAGATGTTGGAGTTATTAGTAGTGAAGCTGAATATGATGTGGAAAAAGAAGATTTAGTTGCTAAAAATTCTGAATATCATATTTATGAGCAGCACGCACGTGGAACTGCGAAAAAAATAACTGCACATAAAAAAGAAATATACACAATAACAGACGGTAGCTATACCACTTGTGGCCCACATGATAACGCCTGGCGAATTAAATCACGGCAATTAGAGATTGACTATCCTAACAATCGTGGTACAGCCAAAAGTGCCGTATTTTTAATTAAAAATACTCCGGTATTGTATTTACCCTATTATAGTTTTCAGCTTGAAAAAAGACGAACCTCGGGCTTTTTAGCCCCCGGCATTCACAATTCTTCTGACGATGGCTGGATGGTTGGAATTCCTTATTATTTCAATTTAGCGCCAAATTACGACGATACTTTCATACCAGAATATATTCAAAAACGTGGCCCGAGAATTACGAATGAATTTCGCTATTTAACTGAAAATTCTCGTGGCGAAATAACCGCACAGGTTTTACCGTATGATAAAAAATTTGGTGATATTCGTTGGGCTATTAAATCAAAAAATAATGCGAAACTTAATAAGAATTTTGATTTTGCCGTAAATTATAATCGTGATTCTGATGATAAATTTGCTGAAGATTTTAAAGAAGGTAGTTATGCAATAGGAAATATCAACAAACTATTGCAACAAGCTACGTTGAGCTATCACAATCCTCATTGGCAAAATAATATTACAGTTAAAAATTATCAAATTTTGCGCCCAAGTGATTTATATGTTGAGGAGCCGTATAAATTATTACCTCAACTTAATACACATGCTTTTTATCCAAAAGTTTGGGATAAATTAGATTTTTCATTAACTTCACAGTTTTCATATTTTTATAAAGATGAAAAATATGCCAAACCAACTGATTATAAAAGTTCTTTACGGGAAGTTATCGCACCTAAATTTACCTACAATTTTGTAAATGATTCTGGATTTTTTAAACCCAGCCTTGAGATTAAGCAAGTAAATTATCAGCTATTAGATCTTAATAATCCACAAGACAAAGCACCTGCCATAACTCACCCTATATTTAATATCGATACAGGATTGGTATTTGAACGAGATTTTAATTTTAAAAATAATTTATACACCCAAACTTTAGAGCCACGCTTATTTTATATTTATGTTCCTTATCAAAATCAAAGTGATTTACCACGTTTTGATTCTGGCTATGCTGGATTTAGCTACGCGCAACTCTTTCGCACTAATTTATTTGGTGGCTTTGATCGGCAAAGCAATCAAAACGGTGTGTCATATGCTCTTGCAAGCAACTTCTTTGATATCGAGGGACATAATAAATTAACCGCAGAAATTGGACAAAGTTATTTATTTGATGCTAACCGAGTCGACTTAAAAGATCCTGATAACCCCTTTGCTGGAAACAGTCACTTCTCACCTCTAACTAGTCATTTAAATTTTGTACCAACTGATCATTTAACCTTAGGGATCGAAGAGTTAATAACTCCTGAGCCATGGACTAACTATAAAACTACGGTATATTTTAATTATCGCAAGCCAAGTTATAACAAACAGCGTTTAATAGAGATTGGTTATAGCTTTTTACACAATGGCGATGTGCAATATACGCCAAGTGGCACTCGATTATGTGATGGTGTAAATAATTGCAGTGATGATTTGCATGAAATAAAACTTGCGACACAATTTCCATTGAATATTAATTGGAACTTGCTGGGATTTGCTTTATATAACCTTAAAAATAACTATATTGTCGATAGTTTAGCGGGCATAGAATATGAAAGCTGCTGCTTTGCCGTTCGCACTGGAGTTCGACATTATCTTTTAGTTCGCTCTAATGTTGATAGCAAACGCGAATATAATCGCTCCATATTTATAGAGTTCGCGCTTAAAGGTTTAACTAGTTATGGTTATGGCGGTGATATCGGTAACTTCATTAAAAGCCGCGGCGTACATAATTATGATGATGAGTTTGGGAAGAAGTTTTAAATCCTTACTTCTCTGCGCTGCCGCGCATATGCGGCAGCTGCGGCTGCGGCTGCAACGGTCGAACGATCAGCTGCCGCAACCACCACTGGATGTGCTTCTGGTCTAGAGCTTGTTAAATCAGATACTTTGGCAATAATATAACGCACAGCATTTTCTGAGCCTATAACAGATGGTATTATTTTGTCTCTATTTATTGGATGAACATCATTTACTGATAGTTGACCACGCAAAAAATCATTAGTTGAAACATAAGAAGATGACTCATCAGCCACCCATTTCCCGCCAATAAAAGTTTGTTTTATCAATAAAACCTTAACTTCATCTGCATCAATTTCTATACCACCCTGTAGTTCATCCCTGCTATTAACCGATAATTTTTCATGAAGCTTTTCTGAAATTTCTGCTTTTTCAGAAGAATCTAATTGCACATATAATTCATTAATTTGATCTTCTTCCAATCTACTAAACCTAACCATATTTTGAGATGCTTCAAGCATATCCGCGTGTTGTCTTCTTATAGATGCAAATGCACTTCTCATATCTCTTAGAAAATTTTTGGTAGGTGAAGTAAGGCCTTTTAAAATTACAGAGCTAAAACCAATATTCCAGCCCTCTTTAAATCCTTTAAAAAAGGATATCAAAGGTAAAAATAAAGTTTCTACTATGTCGAAGGCTGCATTTATACATATTGCAATAGATAAAATAGGAGCTAATATAAAACCAATAATCGCACCTAAAAGAACACAATAATTAGTAGAAAAACTCATTGATTCAGAAAATATAATTGGTAAAGAAATAGATAAAGTTACAGCTAGAAATAAAAGAATAGCAGTACCTAATACCTGATTTGCAAGATTAAACGGTAATATTAGCAAATGACCAACAATATTGGAAATTGGACCAACTAAAAAACCAAAAATTTTGCTTATTATATTTATATCTTCACTGGGATCGCGCTGCATACAAATAATTCCATTATTTAATCTAAGTTAATACGATAGCATGATGATACTAACTTTGCATTAAGATTTAATTTTATTAAATTTAAGATGGTTATATGCCATTGGGGATTTACGAAAAGCCCATTTATTCTTATAATATCAACTTATTAATATCATTTTTATTATAATCATGCGCAAAATAATACTTAACCTGTTAATTTTAATACCTTTATCTAGCTTTGCCGAAAAAGCAGAAAATTTAGATAAAATTATTGCAACTATCAACGACTCTCCTCTTACCCAATCAGAATATAACAAAAGTTTAGATGTAGCGATTCGTGAGCTTCAATCACGGAAAATACCACTTCCTAAAGATGCCGAGCTTAAAAAGCAGGTTATGAAAAAGCTAATCCAAGAATCATTGATATTACAACTAGCGCAAAATAATAGTATTGAGATTAGTGATGAAGAGCTAAACAGCGCAATAAATAATATTGCAACGCGTAATAACATGGATATTTTTCAATTTAAACAAGCGATAAAAAACGAAGGTATGGACTTTGATGATTATCGTGAAAATTTTCGTAAGCAAATTTTAATCCAAAACATAGAAGGATCAATTGCTAATCGTGAAACTTCAGTTTCTGAAAGAGAAATTGAAAAATATTTAGACAACATGGAATTACTACCGCAAGACAAAGAGTACCATTTGGCGAGTATTTTAATAAAATCCCCGGCTAATCCCTCAAAAGAAGATGTTGATAATGTTAATGCTAAAATAGAAGGCTTAATTAAAAAAATTAAAGCTGGTGAAAATTTTTCTCAATTAGCTGCAACTAATTCTGATGCACCAAACGCCCTAAATGGTGGTGATATGGGCTGGGCGAGTCTTAATGATTTCCCTTCTGAGCTAGCTGAAAAGATAGCGAAATTAGAAATTGGAGATTTTATTGGACCGCTTAATTCTCCTAATGGTGCAGTTATCTTAAAAGTTATTGGGACTAAAGCAAAACAAGTTGCATCAAACCAACAAGTTGAATATAAAATTAAGCAAATATTATTAAAGAATAGCGGTAAATTTTCTGATAAAGACCTTAAAGAAAAATTAGAAAATATTCGTGCTGAGATAATCAAAAATAATAATTTTGATGCCATGGCAAAAATTAACTCTGATGAAATTGCAAGTAAAAATCAAGGTGGTGAGCTTGGATGGATTACTGATAAAGATGTAGTTCCTGAGTTTGCTGAAGCTATGGAGCATAGTGAAAAGGGAAAAATTACTAAACCATTTAAAACACAACTTGGTTGGCATATTTTAGTTGTTGAAAATAAGCGTACTGTTGATCAAAGTCAAAAACTGCGTCGTGAACAAGCAGTTGCCACTTTAAAACAACAAAAATCGCAGGACACTATTCAAAAGTGGCTTAATCAGTTAGAAGATTCAGCTTATATTAACTATGTCGGATAATATTTCGCCTAAAAAACATTTAGGCCAACATTTTTTAATTGATAATATTTTAATCGCGCAAATTTTAGAATTATTTTTTGCGCGCGCAACAAATAACTCAGTAATAGAGATTGGCCCAGGCCCCGGCGCCCTCACCCACGACTTAATTGAGAAGTTTAAAAAACTCACTTGTATAGAAATCGATCAACGAGCAGCGATTTTAATTGAACGAAAATATGATCAAATTAAATTGGAAATTATTCACCATGATATTTTAGAAGTAAATTTTAATAATTTAGATCAGAAAAATTTAAATATCATTGGAAATTTACCATACAATATTTCCACCCCCATTTTGTTTCATTTATTTAAGTATTTAAGCAAAATAGATCTAATGTTTTTCATGCTGCAAAAAGAAGTTGTTGAGCGCATTACATCAAAGCCTAATAATAAAAATTATGGGCGCTTAAGTGTCATGTGCCAAGTTTTTTGCAAAGCTGAGCAATTTTTTGATATACCACCGGATTCATTTGATCCACCACCAAAAGTTGATTCAAGCATAGTGGTATTAACGCCTTATAAGAAAAATCCTTATGGCTGCAAGGATTTTAAAAAATTAGAAGACTTGGTGCGTATTGCATTTAATCAACGCCGCAAGACTATTTCTAACAACCTTAAGGGAATAATTAGTAAGGAAGAGCTTGAAAAACTGGGCGTTGATCCAAAATTACGCCCAGAGAACTTGAGTGTTGAAAATTATGTTGATATAGCTAATGCAATTTAGCGCTCGTTGAATTTAGTTTACAAAACGTTGCGCAAACCTTATAATTAGTTAACTTATTAAATTTATAATACACCATATGCAATCAAGAGAATTAAATTTTTGGGAAAAAACTACTGTGGATGATTTAGATAGTTTAAACTTATTAACACCTACTATGCTGCTTACCCGCAATTCTGGTGGGTATGAATTTAATAATAATCACTTATGG
>CAYGUI010000028.1:2183-9630 GCA_964353115.1 uncultured Gammaproteobacteria bacterium | reverse complement strand
TTTTACTGTAACAGCAGCGCTTGCTGAAATTGCTGGTCTATCATCAGCACAGGCCGGCGGAATTCAAGAAGGTTTAAATAGAGATGATGTTATAAGATTAAGTAATCTTTGGCATATTAACGCATTACAAAATCTTAAAATCTCTGGCTTAACAGCTGATATGCTGCTTACCCGCAATTCTGGTGGGTATGAATTTAATAATAATCACTTATGGGCTTTGTGCAACTTGGTACGCGACCGTGGTTTTACTGTAACAGCAGCGCTTGCTGAAATTGCTGGTCTATCATCAGCACAGGCCAATGAAATTGAAAAAGGCTTAGATGTATCCTCCTCCCCATTACCAACTGTTGTTACTCCAGCATTACCTGCTGCTGCGGAAGAGCCTGTTATTGATATTCCACCTGAATTTATATGCCCAATAACTGGAAAAATAATGAATGATCCAGTCTATGATACAGATCCATCAGAAAAAGAATCAGCAAGGTTTGAAAGATCAGCACTTGAAGAAATGTTAGCGGGTTCTGTAGCTAAAACTATATTTGAGGTATTTGAAATAAAAGCTGATGATGATTTGCGTAATAGAATAGAGGGCTTTAAAAAACAACTATCATCAAGATTTAACTTTAGATAACCATAATCTATAATTAGATTATGAGCACATACGCAATTGGTGATATTCAAGGCTGTTTTGACGAACTGCAAGAACTACTAGCTAAAATTTCTTTTGATCAAAACAAAGACAAATTATGGTTAACCGGTGATTTAGTAAATCGTGGGCCAAAATCTACTGAAGTTTTACGTTTTGCAAAAAATTTAGGCGATAGCTGCATAACCGTGCTTGGCAATCATGATATTCATTTAATCGGTTTATTTGCAAAAAAACGTGAGCATGCCGCAAATGATGTATTAAAAGAAATCTTACATGCTGATGATTGCGTAGAATTAATAAACTGGCTAAGAGCACAAAAAATTTTACATTATGATCCAAAACTAAATTTCGCTATTTCTCATGCCGGAATTTATCCATTATGGAATATTGAGAAAGCTGTAGAATTAGCGCACGAATTAGAAGCAGCTTTACGAGCTGAAAATTATACCGAAACTCTTGGTCATATATTTGGTAATACCGCTGATAATACCTGGCATGAAAATTTATCTGGCACGGAGCGATTAAAGTTTATTGCTAATGCTTTTACCCGCATGCGCTTTTGTGAAAATAATACTTGCAGATTGGACTTTAAACACAAATCAGCAGATCATATTGAAGACCTCACTCCTTGGTATCAATATCCAACACGCCAAACTAAAAATATAAATATTGCTTTTGGCCATTGGGCATCATTACTTGGTAACACTGATAACACCCCCAACGTTTTTGCCATTGATACCGGCTGTTGTTGGGGGCATAGTCTGACTGCTTTAAGATTAGAAGATCAAAAGCTTTTTAGTATTACTTGCCAGGGCTAGGTCGAGAAGCAACTATAGTTGGAGAATCTCCGCTTCTACGGCTTAAACCAGATATAAATAACTGAGTAAATATCGGTGGGAGATCATACTCATTGTTATAACATTTTAACAATGCTTCAGCTTGTTTTATATTTTGTTCCCCACCTTCACCTTTATTAATCATAAATCCTAAATTATACAGAGCTTTATCATTTCCCTTTCTTGCTGAACTTTCAAAAAATTTTCGAGCTTTAACTAAATCTTTTTCAATACCCTCCTCTCCCTTATAAAATATATATCCTAAAATTAAAAGTGCCTCATTATCATCATTATCTGCAGCAATATTTAAATAGCGCATAGCACCTTTTATGTCTTTTTCACATTGCTCTCCCTTCCACAATATTAATCCCAAGATACGGCATGCTTCAATATTTTGCTGATCTGCTGAAAGTCTAAAGTAGTGTATAGCTTTAGCTGAGTTCTGCTTTAAACCGCATTCACCATTATCAATCAGCTTGCCTAGTTCAAATTGTGAATCATCATCTCCTTGATCTGCAGCAAGAGCAAGATTATCAATAGCTTCTTTTAAATCACTTTCACTAATGCCACTGTCTTTATAATGAAAAATAATATTCCATAACAAATACTGAGCAAAAAGATGTCCTTTACCCGCATAAATTCTCAAATAATTTTTCAATCTAACAATATTATACGGGCAACTAAGAATACTACCAAAATTCTCATCATTCAATAAATTAAAATAACGTTCAGATCTATCAAGATCTTTTTCTACACATTCACCAAAGAAAAATATTAATGTTAATAACATATTTACAAATGAATCACCATTCTCTGAAGCAATGTCCAAATAGCATATGGCATGTTCTATATTTTTTCTACAGCCTTCGCCAAGCAAAAATAAAAGGCCTAAATCTCTACATGCTTTAGTGTGCTTTTTATCTGCTGCAAGTTTCAAAAAATAAATAGCCTGCTGTAAATTTTGTGTAATCTCCATTTCTCCATTACAAAAGCATTTACCCAACAAATATTCTGCTTCTGCATCACCAGCATATACGCCTCCTACAATACTATCCATATTTTGATATTTTGAATCATCACTCTCTGCACCCGAAGCTGCTGCTGGGGCAGCAGTAACTATTTGACTTATAAATTTACCGTGAATATTTTACCTATATATTTTTTGAATATTAAAAACTAAAATTAATTTCCAGCGCTAGGCGGCCGCCACATGATCATAGGAGGAATATTTTTGCTGCAACGCTTTATATCAGACATAAATATTTGAGCTAATATTTTAGGAGGTTGCTTATTTTTATCATCAAAACTTGCACTTATAAAATTTTCAAGTTCGCGTAAAGAAGTTTGAGATTTTAAGCACCCCTTATCTGAAGCAAGCTTAAAACAATTTATAGCACCCTCTAAATCTTTTTCCCCACCTTCGCCATCACGAAGCATACACCCCAAAATAAATAATGCTTTTTTATCTTGCTGATCTGCAGCTAAAGTAAAATAATCTCTAGCTATACTTACATCTTTTTCAATTACTTCACCTTCCAGCAATATTACTCCCAGATAATATTGAGCATCAACATCTCCTTGACTTGCAGAACGTGAAAGATAATATATAGCTTTACACACATCTTTCTCACCCCCTTGCCCCTCTAAAAGCATAAGAGCTAAAATATACTGTGCTCTAACATTTCCATCTTTTGCAGACAAACTAAAATAATATCTAGCTATATAATCATCTTCATCAACCCCTTCTCCCGATGCAAACATAAAACCTAAATAATATTGAGCTCTATTATCACTAAATTCTTTATCTAAAATTTCAAAATACTCTTTAGCCCTGGGTAAATTTTTCTGACCTCCTTCTCCTTTATATAACATCAACCCTAAATATAACTGTGCACGAAAATTTCCTTTACTCGCAGATTTTTCAAAATAATCTCTGGCTGTAACTAAACTTTTAGCTACACCATACTTACCTTTATAAAACATAACACCAGCTAAATATTGTGCACAATCATCTCCTTCATCCGCATCAATTATTAATTGACATTTATATTCAGATAAACTTAGCTCAAAACCTTCTTCACTTGCTTGAACATCCTCTTGATCTGCGGCCAGTTTAAAATATTCTCTGGCTTCAACTAAATTTTGCTCTATACCAATACCACGTAAAAAAATAAGAACCATTTCATACTGCGCCAAAGCAAAACCTTGATCCGCAGACATTTTCAAATAATGTCTAGCGCCAATTAAATCTTTTTTACCACCATTTTTAGATAAAAGCATAGTTCCCAAATAATACTGAGCTCTATCAAGTCCTTTATTTGCTGCGAGCTTAAAATAATATCTTGCTGCAGATGAATTTTGTTCACCACCATCACCTAGATAGTTCATAAGTCCTAAATTAAATTGAGCATGAACATTTTTTTGATCGGCTGAAAGTTTAAAATAACGTCGAGCTTCAGATAAACCATTTTTCAATTCTATTTTTTCATAAAAACACATTCCCATTAGGTTTTTATCCTCTGCATCTTTTGAATCATCACTCTCTGCATCCGAAGCTGCTGCTGCTGCTGCTGCAGGAGATTCCTTAACCATAAGTTCTTCACTTTCAAATTTACCGTGCATATTTTATATATATATTTTGAATATTAAAAATTACCTAACATTAATTGCCAGGGCTAGGTGACCGCCAAGTGATCATCGGTGAAATGTTTTCGCTGCGACGCTTTATATCAAACATAAATATTCTTGTTAATGCTTGTGGAAGATCTATCTTTCCATTGGCACAATCTAGCCAACAAAAAGCTCCATTCATGTCACGCTCACCACCTGCTGCATTTGCAAGCAGAACCCCATACAATCTCTGTGCATCTGAAATACCACCAATTGCTGCACGCCTCAAATGCTCTCTTGCTGCAACAAAATCTTGATCGCAATATTCCCCATTATACAATATCACTCCTAAAAAATGATCTGCTGGAGCATAACCACGCTCTGATGACAATTCAAAAAAATATTCGGCTTTATTTAGATCTTTTTTACAGCCCATACCATGGAAAAAAATCATCCCTAAATTATATGACGCTGCAGACTCACCTCCTGCTGATGACCTTTCAAAACATTTAATAGCTTCAGATACATCTTCATTACCACCATAGCCTTTAAGAAACATCAATCCTAAATTTAAAAGTGCACCTGGATCCTCCTGCTTTGATGCCTCTTCAAAACAATACTTAGCCTTAAAGAAATCTTCTTTATAGCCATTTTTACCAAATAATAAGTTAACTCCTAAAGTAAACTGCTGCTTAACAGATAAATTTTGTACTTTTTCTTTAAATTCACTTTGCATCTTTTCACCTATTTATTACACGAGATCTAAGATTAGATCTAATATGCATATTATAATAATATGAAATTGAATCAAAAGCATCTGCCGCAACAGGATCACCTTGTTTTGCTAAATCTAAGATTCTTTTATACACCGCTAAAGAGTCAGGGTTTTTCTGCTCCATAGCTTGTACAAGATAACTACATGCCTTTTTTTCATTATTTAAGTCTACTGTAAAAATAACTGATAACAAATATAACGCTTTTCCATAATTTTGCTTTGCTGCCCTAGTTAACCAATCTATAGCCAACTCGATATTATTAATACCACTTTTTTGTGTATACAAAAATTTTCCATGTTTATATTGAGCTCTTGCGTCACCAGCAAGTGCTGCATCCAATTTTATACATGTCGGGGTTTGCATTTTACTATTTTAAATTAGTTACTTCACTTCAATTATCCCTGAATCGCCGTAATCGCGATAGTAAACACAATATCATCTACCGATGCACCACGCGATAAATCATTAACTGGCTTGTTAAGACCTTGCAGCATGGGACCAATAGATAGCACATTAGCGCTACGTTGAACGGCTTTATAGGTTGTATTTCCGGTATTTAGATCTGGAAAGATAAATACAGTGGCTTTTCCCGCAACTGGGCTATTTGGCGCTTTAGAGCGCGCTACTGACTCGGAAAAGGCAGCATCGTATTGCAAAGGGCCATCTACTAATAAATCAGGAGCTTTTTCTTTAACTATACGGGTTGCTTCACGAACTTTATCAACATCAACACCACTGCCTGATGTTCCAGTGCTGTAACTTAGCATCGCAACTTTTGGTGTTATGCCAAACTTTTCTGCTGAGCGCGCACTTTGTAACGCTATATCAGCAAGCTCTTCCGCTGTTGGATCAGGATTAATTGCACAATCGCCATAAATTAAGACATTATCTGGCAAGCACATAAAAAATACTGAAGATACCAAATTAGCATCAGGCGCTGTTTTAATTAACTGTAATGCCGGACGAATGGTATTGGCAGTAGTGTGCTCTGCTCCAGAAACCAAGCCATCAACTTCACCTAGTTGCAACATCATGGTTCCAAGCACGACATTATCTTCTAAATATGCGCGCGCCATATCATCGGTTAAGCCTTTGTATTTGCGCAGCTCAACTAACGGTTTTACATATTTTTCACGAATGTCGATAGGATTAGTAATAATAAAATTATCGTTAATTTTAAAATTATTTTTTTCCGCGGTTTCTAATATTCTTTTCTCATCGCCTAATAATAAGCAACGCGCTATTCCCCGCTCAACACAAATACTCGCAGCCTCAATAGTTCTGATTTCTTCACCTTCTGGTAAAACTATTAATTTATTCGCTATTTGCGCTTTAGAAATTAAGCTATAACGAAATGCAGCTGGTGATAAATGCTTTTCTTCTTGCAACTCTGATAGTTGTTTTACAAAACTAGAGTCTATATGATCTGCAACAAAATTTACTGAAGCTTCCACGCGTTCAAAATCATCACTTGGCACTTCAATATTTAAGTTATAAAGTTTTAGTGCTGTTCTAAAAGTGTCGCTATCTATCGCCAAAATAGGTAAACCATTCTCAATTGCTTGCTCGCATAATTTTAAAGTTTTAGCTGATAATTCATAATCACCAGTCAGTAGCAGCCCAGACATTTTAATACCTGATAATTCCGCCAGTGCCACTGCAGTTATGATATCGTCACGATCTTTTGGCGTAATGATTAGAGTATTAGCTTTTAGGCTACTTATAACATTACTAACGCCACGCGCTAAAATAGTTATTTTTTCAACGCGGCGCATTTCTTCGCCTTTGGCAATTATATGAGCATTTATAAACTTGGCAATATCTATTACTCGTGGCGCTGATAAATGCATTTGCCATGGAATAAGTCCCAATAATTTACTAGCGCCATTATAAAAATTAAATTCTTTTTTGGTATTTGCTAATTTTTCTGGCGATATTTCTTGATATAAATACGACAAATCTAATCTAACATTGCCATATTCGTCAGTTGGCGCCCCAATTTTATTAATAATATAACCAATAAAATTAGATTTTTTTACGCCACCAAAATTATCAACCGTAAGATCTATTTGCTCTTTTATTTCTTCTGGGCTTCTATTAGCCGGGATAGTTACAATAATAATTTTTGCTGATAAAGCTTTGGCAATATCAGCATTAAGATCTTCTATATGCGGATGATCGGATAATGCCGCAAGTCCTTGAACAATTATTACGCTCGCATCTTCTGATATTTTGCTATAAATTTCGACAATTTTTTCCAATAACTCATCACGTTTATTACGTGCGATATATTTTTCAGCTTCTTTAATTGAAATATAATCAATTGGCTTAAAAAATTTAGTGTTAATTCCTTCTCGCTCCATAGCACGCACTAAACCCTGCGCTACTGTATTTAGACCCACTCCGGGGCTAGTTGGTGCTAATAATATTACTTTTGGCATATTTTAATTTTACCCATCATTCCCGCTTTCTTTTCCGTCATTCCCGCTAATTATTCAATCAATAAAAATTACATTAACAACATAAAATAATAAATATACATAAATAAAAATATAAATATAATAAAAAAATAAAAA